>JAICSG010000320.1 GCA_025937035.1 Thermoanaerobaculia bacterium
ACCATGAGGCGAGCGCTAATACTGACCGGACCTGGCGATCTCCATGCGTTCGCGGTGGCTGAGGCAATTCGAGTCAAGGGGAGTGAAGCCACGATCTGGCATACAGGAGACCTTCCGGGCCGCGCGAAAGAGTCTGTCAGCATAGATCACGGCAAGGTAGATATCAAAATTGATGGCCTCCAAGATCCTCTCCCAACAAACCCGAGAAGGAAAGCTCGACTGGAGGAAAGCTTACGAAAAGCTTGTGATGGAGCCTTTCACCCTTCCCCCTTCGATAGCGACCTGCTGCATTCAGATGCTCAAGAATCTCGGGATCGTCTTCGGCTGTTTTGATTTCATCGTTACTCCTCAAGGCTCCTACGTATTCCTCGAGGTGAACGAGATGGGCCAATTTCTCTTTCTGGAGCACTACACGGGCTTGCCACTCCTGGATGCCTTCAGTGAATTTCTGCTGTCCGCTGACCCAGATTTTGAGTGGTCTCCCAGTTCCTCCCCTCTATCCTATGTTTCGATGAAGTCTCACGCCTCTCAACTAGCCGAAGAAGCCATGCTCTCCCATACCCCTTATCCAGATTCCTCTGAATGGGAAGGCTGAGCTCGGGTTGACGGGCAAGAAGAACGCGCCCTCGCAATGGGTACAGATGAGACGCCGCCCCTACCCTCCGCTATCCCCCTTCATCAGCTTCTCCAGCGCGGCCTTCAGCATCGCCTGCACTTCCTCCTCGCTGAAGGTCCTGGCCGGCGCGGTCGGCGGAGGGGGCTCCGGAGGCGGGACGTTTCCCTGCAACAGCGCCCGCAGCCGCGCCCCGGTGGCCGTGGTGACCGGCCGCACCGGGTAGGCCAGGGCGAAGAGCTCCCCGGGATCCAGGCCCGTCACCTTGCAGATGCGGACCACATGGTCCAGCCGGAGCTCGCTGGAGCCTGAGAGGAGCTTGCTCACGTAGCTCGGGCTCATCTTCAGCCGGCGAGCCAGCTCCCGGTTCGTGATGCCGAGAATCCGCAGGCTCACCTTGACCAGATTCACCAAACGTGCCGTTTCAGGGTCCATATTGGAGGAGATCGTACAACGATTCCCGAGAGCCAGAGGCGGAACGCCCGCGAGGCGGAGACCGCCGGCCCCTTCAAGCGGCTCCGGCGAGCCTTCCCGGAGGGTCTCCGAGCCTTTACAGATCCTTACCCGAGCCCCGGAATGTAGTGTCCCCCTCCCCTTCCCCCTGGGCACTGTACTATCGGAGCCGTAGTCTCCCCACTCCCGCGCCCTGCTCACCGTTGGCGCGCGGCCCGAGAAAGGACCGATTCGAATGCCACGCTTTGTGCTCGACAGCGACGAGGTCGCTGCCCTGAAGAAGCTCACCGGCGAGATCGCCGCGAAATATAGCTCGGCCGAAGACCCCGAATTCCTTCTGGAGGCCAGCGTATGGGCCCAGGAGATGCCGCGGCGGCTGCGGGCCGCGCTCAACGACTTCCGGCTGACCGAGCCCGCCTCCGCCTGCTTCGTCCTCTCCGGGTACCCGGTCGACGACGAGAAGATCGGCCGCACGCCCGAGCACTGGGACCTCACGGCCGCGCAGCGCGCCCCCACCCTGGAGGAGGAGATCCTGCTCATCCTCGCCGGCTCGCTGCTCGGCGACTGCATCGGCTGGCGCACCCAGCAGGCCGGCCGCATCGTCCACGACGTGATGCCGGTCAAGGGGATGGAGCAGGAACAGATCGGCATCGGCAGCGAGCAGACGATCTGGTGGCACACCGAGGACGCCTTCCACCCCCTGCACGGCGACTACCTGGCCATGATGTTCCTGCGCAACCCGGACCGCGTGCCGACCACCTTCGCCTCGCTGGAGGGGCTGGAGCTCGACCCCGAGGACTGGCGGACGCTGTTCGAGCCGCACTACGTCATCAAGCCCGACAACTCGCACCGCCCGGAGAACGCCTCGGAGACCGACGAGCATGGCGACGAGCATCTCTATGACACAATCCGCAAGATGCTCACCGAGCCCGAGAAGATCCCGATCCTCTCCGGAGACCCCAGCTCGCCCTACATCCGGATCGACCCCTACTTCATGGACCCGGTGACGGACAATCCGCGGGCTCAGAAAGCGTTCGAGGCGCTGGTGCAGGCGCTCGACGCCAGGATCGCCGACCTCGTGCTGATGCCCGGCGAGATCTGCTTCGTCGACAACCGCAAGGCGGTCCACGGCCGCCGGGCCTTCAAGGCGCGCTACGACGGCCGCGACCGCTGGTTCAAGCGCATGAGCATCACGCGCGACCTCCGCAAGTCGCGGACGAGCCGGACGGACGCGGCCTCCCGGGTCATCCTCTAGGGGATCGCCGGCTCGCATCTCCCGCGCCGCCGTCCCCGGCAGGGCTCGTCCCCCTGACGCAGCAGGGTGGCGCACAGCAGCGGGCCGCGGACGAGGTCGAACGGCCGCGCGCTCGGGAGCCGGCAGGGCGGTGAGGTCGAGCAGCCAGAGCCGCTGCTGGGCGAACGAGAGCGGCGCCGAGGCGGCCCCCCGGCGGCTGATCTCCATCCCGTCGTCTGGAAGAAGGGTGGTGCGGCTGGGAGGACTCGAACCCCCGACCAAGAGTTTAGGAAACTCCTGCTCTTTCCACCTGAGCTACAGCCGCAGGCGAGGGGGATTATACCCCCTCCATCCCTCAGTACTGGATCAGCGAGGCGACCTCGTAGCCGGCGAGCTTCTTGCGCGCGTCGAGGAAGGTCAGCTCGATGATGAAGCCGAAGCCCGCCACCACGCCCCCCAGCGACTCCACCATCCGCGCCGTGGCGGAGGCCGTGCCCCCCGTGGCGACCACGTCGTCCACGATCAGCACGTGCTCCCCGGGCTGGATGGCGTCCCGGTGCATCTCCAGGGTGTCGTTGCCGTACTCCAGCTCATAGGTCTCGCGCACCTTCTCGGCCGGCAGCTTGCCGGGCTTGCGCACGGGCACGAAGCCGGCGTTCAGGTCGTAGGCCACGATGGGGCCGAACATGAAGCCGCGCGACTCGATGCCCACCACCTTCTGAATCCGCCGCTGGGCGAACAGCCAGACGAAGCGGTCGACCGTCATGCGCAGGGCCAGCGGGTTCTGCAGCAGGGTCGTGATGTCGTAGAACAGGATCCCCGGCTTCGGGAAGTCGGGAATCTCGCGGATGTGGGACTTCAGATCGTCCATGGTCCTCTCCTCTAGCGATCGATGACGAACCCGTCCCAGTCCGGGACGGGGGTGATCTCCTGCTCCGTGAGGCCGGTCACCCGGGCCCCCGCGGGCCCCTGCCGCAGCCAGCCGCGCAGGGCCTCGACGCGCTCCGGCTCCCCGGCCACCTCCACCTCCACCCGGCCGTCCGGCAGGTTGCGCACCCGCCCGGTGAGGCCGCCCAGCGCGCGGGCCGCGGCCCGGGTCGCCCAGCGGAACCCCACCCCCTGCACCCGGCCGGTGACCCAGATGCGGAAGGCCTGAACGCTCATTTCTGCGTCTTCCACCCATGCCGCCCCAGCAACGGCACGAAGGCGACATCCTCCCCCTCCTTGCGCCGGATCTCGCCGCGCTGCGATTTGCGGTAGATCACCAGCTTCTGGAGGTTGAGCTGCCCTTCCGGGATCAGCAGGGTCCCTCCCGGCGCCAGCTGGTCGAGCAGCGGCTCGGGCACCTTGGGCGCGCCGGCGGTGACCAGGATGCGGTCGTACGGCGCCCACTCGCTCCACCCCACGGTGCCGTCGAACACCTGCACCTTGACGTTGTCGAAGCCGAGATGCCGCATACGCGGAATGGCCGCCTGGGCCAGCTCCGGCACCCTCTCCAGGCTGTAGACCCGGCGCGCCAGCACGGCCAGCACCGCCGTCTGATACCCCGAGCCGGTGCCGATCTCCAGCACCGAATGCTCCGGCCCCACCTCCAGCAGCTCGCTCATGCGCGCCACGATGTACGGCTGCGAGATGGTCTGCCCCGAGCCGATCGGCAGCGCGTGGTCGCCGTAGGCCTGGTTGCGCAGGTGCTCCTTGACGAACAGGTGGCGCGGGATCTTGCGCAACGCCGCCAGCACCCGCTCGTCGCGCACCCCGCGGGCGGCGATCATGTCGCGGACCATCCGCTCGCGCTGGACGGCGAAGTCGCTCATTCCGGCTTGACGGCGGCGCCGGCCGGGAAGGCGAGTGCCGAGAGCTTGTCCCAGAGGGAGGAGAAATTCTCCAGGCCCGGATAGTAGGTGAGGTCGAGGTGGAGCGGCGTCACCGAGATCCGCCCCGAGGAGACCGCCTCCCAGTCGGTGCCGCTCGCCCGGTCCCACTGCGGCGTGCCGGCGATCCAGTAGACCTTGCGCCCCCGCGGGTCCCGGTTCTCCACCACCGACTGCTTGTAGACCCGCCGGCCCAGCCGGGTGAAGCTCACCCCCTGGATCGGCCCCGCCGGCACGTTGACGTTGAGCAGCAGGTCGCGCGGCAGCGCCTCCCCTTCCAGGATCTCGATCAGCCGCCGGGCGAACGCCGCCGCGGCGTCGAAGGAGAACCCCTCCCCCACCTCCTGGCTGAAGGCGACCGAGGGGATGCCCAGCAGGGTCCCCTCGAAGGTGGCGCTCACCGTGCCCGAGTAGGTGACGTCGTCCCCCAGGTTCAAGCCGAAATTGATCCCCGAGCAGACCAGGTCGGGCGGGTGGTCCTTCATCAGGGCCAGCACTCCCAGATTGACGCAGTCGGTCGGCGTGCCGTCCACGGCGTACCAGCGCTCCTCGATCTTCTGCATGCGCAGCGGGCGAGACAGGGTGAGGGCGTGGCCCATGGCGCTCTGCTCGCGGTCCGGCGCGACGACGAGCACCTCGGCGATCTCGCCCAGGGCGCTCGCCAGCCGACGGATCCCCTGCGAGAAGATGCCGTCGTCGTTGGTGATCAGGATGCGCTTCATTCGGCCGGGATGTACTTTCCCACGATCGGCGCCAGGGCCTTCAGGGTCTCGGCCGGGATCATGGAGCGCTCGGTGATCAGCGAGTGCTTGAGGGCCTCTTCACACAGGCAGCCGCGGGAGTGCGGCTCGCCGATCCGCCTGAGCATCTGGCGCACCACCTCCTGGGACATCTTGACGTTCTGCCCGATCACCTCCATCACCGAGATGCCGGAGACCGCCTCCTCCGTCTCGTGCCAGCAGTCGTAGTCGGTGACCATGGAGAGGGAGACGTAGCAGATCTCGGCCTCGCGGGCGAGCTTGGCCTCCTGGAGGTTGGTCATGCCGATGATGTCCGCCCCCATGCTCCGGTAGTGCTCGGACTCGGCGCGGGTGGAGAACTGCGGCCCCTCCATGCAGATGTAGGTGCCCCCCTGGTGGACGGGGGCTCCGGCGGCGCGCGCCGCCTCCGCCGCGATGCCCACCAGCCGCGGGCAGATCGGCTTGGCCATCGAGACGTGGGCCACCAGGCCATTGCCGAAGAAGGTGTCCGGACGGTGCCGGG
>JAICSG010000706.1 GCA_025937035.1 Thermoanaerobaculia bacterium
AGGACGGTGGCGATCGCGATTCTGAGGGTGACTTTCATGGATGGGCTCCGGGGTGTGGGTGTCTTCGTCTCCATTCTCCAACTGAAACCCGGGGGGTGGGGATTTCCTGCGGGTCCGCCCGGGCATGAATGCCCGGGCTACGAACCAACCGAAAAGCCGGCTGAAGCCGGCTCCCCGAAAAACTCTCTGATTCTGGAGCCGGGTTTACCCGGCTTTTCGTTTGCCTCGTAGCCCGGGGATTGATCCCCGGGCGGACCGGCGCCACGGAAATCGCCCCAGGGCTCCCCAACTGTGTGACACTTGTAATACACTATACGTAGACAAGAACGGGAGCACGGAAACGCGGACCGCCCTCCGGGCATCCCCTGGGAGAGCTTTGCCTCGATGATCGAGCTGGAAGGGATCACCAAGACCTACGCGGACGGCCTGGAGGCCCTGAAGGGGGTCTCGCTGCGGCTGGACGAGGGGATGTTCGGCCTGCTCGGCCACAACGGGGCGGGCAAGACGACCCTGCTCTCGATCCTGGTGCTGGGACTGGAGCCCACCTCGGGACGGCGGATCTACGACGGCCTGGACGCGTCTTCGGCGCGGGCGCGGGCGGCGATCCGGCGGCGGATCGGCTTCCTCCCCCAGGACTTCCATCCGATCGGCCATCTCACGGGGCGGGAGTACCTGCTCCACTGCGCCCGGCTGCGCGAGGTGCCGCTCGGCCGCGCCGCGCTGCGCCGCCGGGTGGCGGAGCTCCTGGAGGCAGTGAGCCTGGAGCGGGCGGCGGACCGGCGGGCGGGCGAGTACTCGGGCGGCATGCAGCGGCGGCTGGGGATCGCCCAGGCGCTCATCCACTCCCCCCGGCTGGTGGTGGTCGACGAGCCCACCGCCGGCCTCGATCCGGAGGAGCGCATCCGCTTCCGCAACCTGATCACGGACGTGGCCGCCAGCACCGCCGTGCTGCTCTCCACCCACATCGTGGAGGACGTGGAGGCGACCTGCCCCCGGCTGGGGGTGATCGCCGGCGGCCGCCTGCTCTTCGACGGCACGCCCACCGAGCTGCTGCGCCGGGCCGCCGGCCGGCTCTGGCAGGTGCCCGCCGGGGAGCCTTTGCCCGCCAGCGCGGTGGAGGTGACCCACCGGGCCGACCGTCAGGGGGGGATCGAGCGGGTGGTCTACTGCGAGACGCCGGTGCCCGGCGGCGCCCCGCGGCGGCCGACCCTGGAGGAGTCCTACGCCGCCTTCCTGGCCCTCCAGGGGATCGCGACGCCGCCGGACGAGCCCAGGGAGGACGCCGCGTGAGGCTCCTCGGCGCCTTCGCCGCCCACGAGGCGCGGACCCAGTGGCGGTCCCTCCGCTTCCGGGTGATCGCCGCGCTCTACGCCGCCCTGGGATCGGGCCCCGCGGTGCTGACCTGGGTGCGGCGGGCGCAGTCGCTGTCGGTGGTCGGCTCCTCCACCTACGCGGCCGAGAGCTTCGAGATCCTCCCCGTGCTGACCGCCGTGGCCGCCTTCCTGCTCTCCCTCGACGCCATCACCCGCGAGCAGGACGAGGGGGCCTGGTCGACCGTGTCTCTGACCGGGATGTCCAGCGCGGGCTATCTGCTGCGGCGCTGGCTCGCCATCCAGGCTCTCCTGCTCCCCCTGACGGCGGTTCCGGTCGCCGTGGCGGCCGGGCTGGCGGTGGCGGCCAACGGCCCGGAGCTGGTCTACCCCTCCGCCTTCGCGGTCCCCTGGCTGCTGCACGTGGTGCCGGTCGCGCTGACCTTCTCCGCCCTGGCGGTCGCCGTGGGGACGATCGCCGGCGGGGCGATCAACGCCTTCCTGCTCGCCGCCTTCGTCCTCCTGGCCGTGCCCATGCTGCTCAATTCCCTGCTCGGCCGCCTGGGGATCCGCCTGAGCCCTCCCCTGGATTGGCTCGACATGGGGTACCTGCAGCGGTCGATCGTCCGCGCGGCCCGCGAGCCTACCCACGACAACTTCCTCTCGCTGCCGTTCCCGATCGTGGTGAGCGAGCTCCCCCTCGACGTGAGGACCGCCGCCGGGCCGCTGCTGGCCCAGGCGGCCGTGCCGGTGGCCCTGGCCGCCGTCCTGCTCGGTCTCGCCGGGCGCTACCTGCGCCGGACCCGGCCGGACGTCCGCCCCTGGAGGATCCGGCCGGACCATCCGCTGCGCACCTTCCTCCTCCTCCTCGCCCGCCTGCGGGAGCGCTACACGCCCGATCCGCGGCCGGCCCGCGCGGACCTCCTCGCCCTGGCCGCCGTGCTGCTGCTGACCGCCGGCGTCGCGGCCCTGGCGCTCGGGCGGGTGCGCTATTACGACGCGATCGGCAAGGCGCGGTTCGACGCCGAGGCGTCGGAGGGGCCCGCGCCCACGCCGGGGGATGTGACGCCCGGCCTCTGGCGGGTGGAAGGGAGGCTCGGTCCGGACCGGGGCGTGGACCTGACGGTGACGGCCGAGATGAGGAGCTCCGGCCCGTCGCCGCGGAGCCACCTCGCCTTCGAGCTGAATCCCGCCTTGCGGATCGCCGAGGCCCGGCCCGCCGAGGGGACGCTGACGCTCTCCCGCCGCTGGGACCGCCTCGCGGTGGAATTGGTTCCGCCCATACCGCCCGGAGGCCGGCGCGAGATCCGCTTCCGCCTCGCGGGAGCGCCCAGGGAGGCCCGGATCTCGCCGCAGATCTTCGAATACCCCCCGTTCCACAAGCGCTTCGGCGACCACCTGCACCCGCGATTCTTCCGGGAGCTGCTCGACCTCTCGACCAGCTACGAGGCACCGGCCCTCTCGCCGCGCCAGATCCGCCTGGTCACCTCCGAGCTCTCCCCCATCCCCCGCTATCAGGCCTGGAAGCTCGACGACGAGCGCAACGTGCTGCAGGAATCCTTCACCCCCCAGGCGGACGTCGCGATCTCGCTCACCGGCCCGCCGGGGGTGCTGCTGGCCGACAGTTGTGGCGACACGACGCGCTCCGGGCGCCTCGCGGGCGATTGCCGCATCCCCCTGACGGAGCTCGCCGTGGTGGGGGGGCGCTACGTCACCCTGCCGTCCAGCGAGACGGGCACGACGGTGGCCGTCTATCCCTCGCACGCCCGCATCGGCGAGCTGCATCTG
>JAICSG010000148.1 GCA_025937035.1 Thermoanaerobaculia bacterium
ACCGCGCAGATCGGTCGAAGGCGTGATCCGGCGGAATTTAATAATCGCCAGGTCATGCCCTCCGAAGAGACGTCCCGACGTTGGCGGCCTGCGAATGACGTGCTGAAACGGGCTGGGACGTCTCTACAGTCAAGGTCCTGGGGCATGGCCTCCCTTTGTAGACCAATTCCCTCCCGGCGCCAAGACCCGCCAGGCGAAAAAAGGGCCAGGGAGGACGGTCCGGCATCCGTCCCCCCGGCAAAACACTTCGCTTGTCAAAGAACCCGAGCCGTTCCCTCCGGAAGAAGCCCTGGGCCGCGGTCTCGACGCCCCGGCAACGGGCGGAGCCCTCTCGGTCCAGGGACTCTGGACAAACGGCTACGATGTACATAGGATAAGGACCCGGGACCGCGCTGTCAAGCCCCTCTCTCCAAGGGTGCCAAGAGCTTTCGAAGGCATCCAGAGCGCTCTTCGAGGCTCATTCCCCTGGGACAATGAGGCGCGAAGAGCGGGGAATTACTCATTCCCTACTCTTCGCGTGACGCGAAGCCGGGGGAATGCCACGCGAAGGATCATGCACATCGCACAAAGAAGTCTTCGTGTGGCATTCCCTCCTCCTCGGACGGCGCTTTGTCCGGGGAACGCCGCGCCTCAAGCCCTCCGCGCGACGCGGAGCCGGGGGAATGAGGCACGAAGAGGTCTTCGCGCCTCTCGGTCTCCAGGGAACGCGGCGCGAAGACCTTGCGGCGGGACGCGAAGGAGAGGGAACGAGCCGCGAGGAGCAGGCAACGCGGCTCGAAGAGCAGGGAACGCCGTTCGAGGAACCCTTCGAATGGCTCGCGGCGGCCTACGCCACCCGCGAAGCCGCTGTCCCCTCCCCCGCCCCGAGATCCCGGTGGGCCTGGAGGAAGGTCTCCTTGTCGCTGAACACCTTGGCGATATTCATCCCCTTGCGCACGGCACCCAGCGAGACCTTGCCGGTCGCAAGGGCGAGGCCGAGGCCGAAGTAGGTGCGGAATTTGCCGCGGTGGCGGTAGCGCACGTCGAGGACGTGGCGCCAGAGACGCGAGTATTCCTCGTAGAAATCGGCCAGCGGGAGCTTGGTGGGCAGCACGGCGTGGATGATGTCGTACATCTCCCACTGGTGGGTCGTCACCTGATGCTGGGCGGTCTCCCAGAGGTCGGTGCCGGGCAGCGGGGTGAGCACCGAGAAGCCGCTGTTGTAGGCGCCGGTCTCCTCGATCCAGTCGCGCAGGGTGGCGAAATCCTGATGGTCCCAGGCGGGATCGACGATGAAGTTGGGCGTGTAGCCCACGCCGAGCTCGCGCAGGATGGCGAGCGCCCGGGCGTTGTTCTTCATCGTGTTGCTCTTGTTGACGTTCTTGAGCCCCTCGTCGGTGACCGCCTCCAGCCCGAGGAAGATGGCGAGATGGCCGCAGTCCTTCCACATCTCGATCAGATGGGGGAATTTGCAGATGATGTCGGTGCGGGTCTGCACGGTGAAATACTTGCGAATCCCGGCCGCCTTGATCTGCCGCGCCAGCTCCTCGCCCCGGCGGACGTCCATCCAGAAGATGTCGTCGGTGATGAAGACGTTGGGGGCCTCGATCGCCTTGAGCTCGGCCACCACCCGCTCGGGCGACTTCTCGCGGAAGGTGCTGTGGTGGAACTTCCACACCGAGCAGAAGTTGCACTTGAAGGGACAGCCGCGGGCGGTCTCCATCAGCGCCAGGGGCTTGCGAAAATTGATGTAATAGTTGGGCGCGTAGTGCGAGATGAGATGGCGGGCGGGCATGGGGAGCGTGTCGAGGTCCTCGCGCGCCGGCGCGGCCCCGGTGGCGTGCTGGGAGTCGCCCCGGTTCAGCACCAGCCCCAGAACCTTTTCGAGATCGCCGCCCCGCTGGAGGGCCTCGACCAGCGGGGACATGACCTCCTCGCCGTCGCCGATCGCGATGGCGTCGATCGCCGGATGGAGGAACCACCCCGGATCGCGCGAGGCGTCGTGCCCGCCCACCAGGATGAAGGCGTGGGGCATCTCGCGGCGGACCCGCTCGGCCATGCGCAGGGTGCGGAAACGCTCGGTGGTGAAGTTGCACTGGAGGCCCACCACGTCGGGGGCGAAACGGCGGCAGAGCTCCAGGCCCGCCTCCTCCCCCTCGATCCGCAGGTCGAAGATCCGGCACTCATGCCCCTCCTGCTCCAGACCGCCAGCGATGGAGATCGGCCCCAGGGGCTCGACGAAGGTGAGCATCTCGAGGCCCAGGATGCCTCCGATCGGCGGCTTCAGGAAAGCGATTTTCATGAGGGCCCTCCAGTCTGTCGTTTCAGATCTGGGGGATTTTACACTACTATCCGCCACCTCTCCCGGACACTCTTGGGGGATCTAGACTTGGCCGCGCCCTTCGAGCAGGGCCCGCAGGCGCGCCAGCTCGGCTTCCGCCGCCTCGGCACGCTGACGTTCCACCTCGGCACGCTGACGTTCCGTCTCGGCGCGCTCCAGAGCCGTCTCGGCTCGTTGGCGCTCCGCCTCGGCACGCTCCAGAGCCGTCTCGGCACGCTCTTCCTGGGCGGGCACCAAGCTACCGTCCGGACGGAACAGCCGGACCCAATCGGCCTCCTTGTCCTCCCGGAAACCGTGCCAGAGGCCGAGGAAAAGCCCGAGTTGTCTGCTCCAGAGCCTCCCCTGGTCGCCCGGCGCCATCGGCTGGTAGGCGCCGCCGGCCAGCCAGAAGCCCTCCAGCTTCCGGGTCTCCGGCTCGTACATGTAGTACTCCGAGGTCCGGAAGACGCGGGCGTAGAGCTCCTTCTTCACCCCACGGTCAATATGAGCAGTGGAAGGGGAGAGCAGCTCGACGATGAGGTCGGGAAGGCGCCCGCCTTCTTCCCAGGAGATCCAGGCTTTACGGAGGCGTCCAGGCTCGTCGATGCCGGTGACCCAGAAGACATCCGGCCCCCGGAAGGGCGGCCCCTTGGCCGCCACCTCCCGCGCCTGCTCCACCGAGTAGTAGACGAACATGTTGCCACCGGCGTAGGTGTCAGTCCGCCCCTGCTCCACCATGGCCTGGTGGAGAAGCTCGCGGAGAAAGGCATGCTGCATGACGTGCCAATCGGATTCCAAGGGCTCCCCGTCGGAGTAGACCAGCTCAAAGGGCAGGGGCGCGAGCGCCGAGGCGATGGGCTGGCTCATGGCGTGCTCCCTTTCGAGATCGTTTCTGGGGAGATCTTATTCCGCATTGGCATGTGAAGGGAAGGGGACAGGTCCTCTCCCATCCCCTGGAAGGATACCACGGGCGGCCCGGACGGGCCGCCCCGGGTGGGAGCTAGAAGCGGAAGCGCGCCTGGAACTGGTACTGCCGCCCCGGCTCGGTGTTGGCGAGGCCGCCGAGCGGCTGGCCGAAGGTCGGCAGCGGCGAGCCGTCGGCGTTGTTGCCGTAGACGCCGTTGTAGCCCACCACGTTCTGGTGATTGGTCACGTTGAAGACCTCTCCCCGCAGGCCCAGGGTGCCGAAGCCGACGGGGAAATCCCGCTCGAGGAAGAGGGTGATCTGATAGAGGTCGTCGCCCCGGCCGGCATTGCGGCCGACCACGTGGCCGTTGATCACCGGCCGGTCGGTGTTGGCGCCGTCACCGTTGTTGTCCACGCCGGTCGTGATGTTGTACGGCCGCCCGGTGGCGTACTCGGCGATGCCGCCGAAGCGGAGCTCCCAGGGCAGGCGCACCCAGCCGCTCAGCACGCCGCGGTGGCGCTGATCCAGCACGCTGTCCGCCCACTCCTTGCCGAGTTGGTGCACGTCGTTGGGATCGCCCCCCGGCGCGTCGGGCTCGACGTTGTTGCGGGTGTGCGACCAGGTGTAGCTCAGCAGCAGGCCGCCGCTCGTGGCGAAATTCTTTCTGAGGTTGAGCTGCAGGCCGTCGTACTTGCTCTCGCCGTTGCTCACGGTCACCAGGATGCGGCGGTAGCCGCTGGGCGTGGGCACGATCGGACGGGTGGCGTCCGCGGTGGTCGCCGGGCGGACCTGCCCCGGCGCGGTGCGGACGAATTCCGCGGGGGCGTTGAGGTCCAGGTTGCGCGGGATGTCGGTCGTCTGGGCGTGCACGCCGTCGAGGCTGAGGAACCAGTGATCGCCGAATTCCCGCTCGCCGCCCAGCGTGGCCTGGGTCGTGCGCGGGTTGTCGAGCCCGCCGGGATAGCCGCCGAGCAGCTTCGAGGTGTCGAAAAACTGATTATAAAAACCGGCGCGCCCGGGCCGCACCTGGATGTCGCGCGCCGGCAGCACCGCTCCCGGCGGGAAGGCCGGCAGCGGCGCGAGCGAGGTCGGGAAGCCGAGCTGGCCCGGGGCCACGCTGAAGTTGAAGAACCCGGTGGGGCCGCCCAGCTCCCAGCCGGCGTCGATGTTGCTCTGGATCTGCGAGTAATAGATCCCATAGCCGCCGCGGAGGGTGGTGCGGGGATCGTTCCTCGGGTTCCAGGCGAAGCCCAGGCGCGGGGCGAAATTGTTGTTGTCGTCCGTCAGGTCCTGCCGGTCGTAGCGCAGGCCGACGTTGACGATCAGGTTGCCGCGCAGCCGGATGTCGTCCTGCGCGAAGAGCGACCAGAGGTTGTCGGTCAACGAATAATGGAGGTTGCCGAACCCCTGTGTGTAGCGCTGGACGTCGTTGATCGTGAGCTGGGAGGTGGGGATCGACGGCGAGATCCCCGGCTTGAAAGTAAATTGACCGAGCACGAACGGCGAGCCGAACTCCTGGCTGTTACCCCCCGAGCGGGAGTGGACGTAGTCGCCGCCGAGCTTGAGCAGGTGGTCGCCGAGGGAGAGCGAGACGGTGTCCGCGAGCTGCTGCTGCCGGTTGGTGAGATGGGCGAAGCGCGACTCCCCCTCGGTCGACACGCCGGGGCGGACGTACTGGGTCGAGGGGGTATGGGGCTCGAATTCGGTGATCGGATCGCCGTTCTGCCAGACCAGCCGGGCGTCGTTGAAGGCCGAATCGCTCAGCACGGCGGTCTCGCCGACCTGGACCGCCTCGGCGTTCCGCCGGAAGTCCCGCCCGGCGCTGGGCAGGGTGATGCCCCCCACCACGTCCTGCGGGTTGGTGTCGGTGAAGTGATCGAGATCGAAGCGGCCGAACAGGTGGTTGGCCTCGTTGATCTCGGCGTCCGCGCGGGCGAAGAAGAGCCGCTGCTTGTAATGGCCCGTGTAGGCGCCGGGGGCGAGCGGCGAGGTGATGATCGAATCGCGATCCTGATCGTTATATTCACCCGCCACCGACCAGTAGGCGCGGTCGCGCACGAACGGGCCCGAGACGAAGCCGCTCCCCTGCTTGAGCTCGTCGCGGGATTTCTGATTCGTCACCGGCGCGTCCGCCTGCAGGCCGCCGGGCCGGTAGAGGGCCACCAGGTCGCCGCGGAGGTCGTTGGTGCCCGTGCGGGTCACCAGGTTGATGGCCCCTCCGGCGCTCCGCCCATATTCGGCCGAGAAGGCATTGGTGAGCACGGTGAATTCCTGCACGGCCGCCAAGGGGACGTTGGTGAAGATCGTCTGCCGCCCCCAGGCGTCGTCGGCGCTGCTGCCGTCGATCGTGAAGGACGCCTGCCGCCGGCCGCCGCCGTTGATCACGAACAGGGTGTTGTTGAGGAACAGGTCGCCGGTGCCGCGCGCCGGGCGCACCGCCGAATCGAGCAGCGGCAGCGAGGTGAGCTTGCGGCCGATGATCGGGGTGCTCTGAATCCGCTGGTTGTCGAAGCGGTCGCCGAGCTGCGGCGTGCCGGACTGCACCCCCTCGGCGGCGCCGTAGACGGTGATCGCCTCCTCGACCGCCGCGGGGTTGAGGACCACATCGATCGCCGCCGTCTGGCCGGCCCGGAGCTGGATTCCCGCCCGTTCCTGAGGGGCGAGGCCCTCGTGGATGGCGCGGAGGCGGTAGGTGCCCGTCAGCGGCAGCTCGGGCAGGGCGTAGCGCCCCTGGGCGTCGGCGCGGACGGTGCGCGAAAAGCCGGTGGCCTCGTTGGTGACCGTGACCTCCGCGCCGGCCACCGGGGCGCCGCCCGAGGCCAGCACCTGGCCGCGGATGGCGCCGGTGCCGGGCGTCTGGGCCTGGACGGCGAAAGCGAACGACAGCAGAACGGCGAAGATCGCCGGAAGTCTCAGAAATCTCATCGCAAGCTCCTCCTCTGGAAGCGTCAAGGAACGATGGCTCGGCCGGACCGCTCGAGGCGGACCGGCCCCTCAGGGCACGCGAAAGGGAGCCCCGGCCTATTCGTTCTGCCGCTGGATGAGGAGGAGGATGTCAGACGATCGCGGAGGCGAGGTCCCGGACCGCGCGAAGGCCGTCTGGCGGCCGTCAGGGGGCGGCGCGGCGCCGGCGCGATCCTCGGCCAGGGGGCCCTGGGATTGGGGGGAGAGCGGGCCGGAGACCAGCACGGCGGCCTCGCCGTGGCTCTCGGGGGGGTTGAGCCGCTCCCGGAGGCCCGGAGGGGCCTCCGCCACCACCTGGCGGAGCCCACCACCCCGGCGCGAGCCCTCGACCCAGGCCACGACGCCGGCCTGCCCTGGAAGGGCCGGCTCGCCCGCCGAGGAGGCCCGATGGGAGACGCTGAAGGCGCTCCCCAGGTCCGGAGAGCCCGCGATGGCGAAACGCCCCGGGAGCTCGACGGCCGTCTCGTGGCGCTCGTCGCCAAAGCGGAGCAGGACGCGGGCGTCCGGCGTGGGGATGGGCGGGACCTGGAAGCGGACCCGGCGGAGGTCCTGATCCAGGTGCGGGGTGATCCGCAGGGGATAGGTGGCGCCGCCGTCGAGGCTGAGGAAGGCCTCCCACTCCTCCACGTTGCGGACCCCGGCGAAGCCCGCCTCCGGCGCCCACTCCAGCTCGGCCGTGGAGCCGGCCGCCAGCGTGGCGCCCGCCTGGGGGGCCACGAGCCGAATTGGCACACCCGTCTCCCACGCGAAGCCCGCGGGGCTGAGCGCGAGAACGGCCCAGGCGAGCCAGGCCAGGACGAGGAGACGGCTGGAGCGTCGCATGCGGATGAGCCCTCTCGGGCGGTGCCTATGATACATCCTGCTGGTACGGCCCTTGTATCTTTCTACGGTCGAGGGCTATGACCGCCTTGAGGCAACATCTAGAGAGAGCCCGATCGGATGGAAAAATTACGCATCGCCCAGGTCGCGCCCCTCTATGAGAGTGTGCCGCCCAAGCTCTACGGCGGGACGGAGCGCGTCGTCTCCTGGCTGACCGAGGAGCTGGTCCGCCAGGGGCACGAGGTGACCCTGTTCGCCAGCGGCGACTCGGTCACCCGGGCCCGCCTGGTGGCCGCCTGCCCCCGCTCGCTCCGCCTGGACCCCGGCTGCGTCGATCCCCTCGCCCATCATCTGGTTCTGCTGGAGGAGGTCTTCCGCCGGGCGGACGACTTCGACGTGGTGCACTTCCATGTCGACTACCTGTGCTTCCCGTTCACCCGCCGGCTGCCGATCCCCCACGTCACGACGCTCCACGGCCGGCTCGACATCCCCGATCTCGTGCCTCTCCACCGGGAGTACCGCGGGATGCCGGTGGCGTCGATCTCGGACGCCCAGCGCGCCCCCCTCCCCTGGCTCAACTGGCGGGGGACCGTCCACCATGGGCTGCCGGTGGACCTTCACCACGGGATCGAGGAGCCCGAGGCCTACCTGGCCTTCCTCGGCCGCGTCTCCCCCGAGAAGGGGCTCGACCGCGCCATCGAGATCGCCCGCCGCGCGGGCCTCCCCCTGCGCGTGGCGGCCAAGGTCGACCGCGCGGACCTCGCCTATTACGAGGAGACCATCAAGCCGCTGCTCGACCAGCCGCACGTGGGCTTCGTGGGGGAGATCGGCGAAAAGGAAAAGCAGAGTTTCCTGGGCAACGCCCGGGGCCTGCTCTTCCCCATCGACTGGCCGGAGCCGTTCGGGCTGGTGATGATCGAGGCCATCGCCTGCGGCACCCCCGTCGTGGCCTTCCGGCGCGGCTCGGTCCCCGAGGTCCTGGACGAGGGGGAGACGGGGTTCGTCGTCTCGACGGTCGAGGAGGCGGTCGAGGCGGTGGGGCGGCTGGAGGAGATCTCCCGCCGCGGCTGCCGGGCGGCGTTCGAGCGGCGGTTCACGGCCCCGCGCATGGCGAGTGATTACGTGAAGATCTACCGGCAGCAGATCGAAAGGAACCGTCATGGAAGAGAAGACCACGCAGACCCAGGAGCCGTAC
>JAICSG010000118.1 GCA_025937035.1 Thermoanaerobaculia bacterium
CAGTTTCGAGGGAGAAACGCCCCCGATGACCCGCGACCAGGCCGCGAAGCAGATCTCGAAGCTCCGTAGCGAGATCCGGCACCACGAATACCTCTACTACGTCGCAGACCGCCCCGAGGTCTCCGACGAGGAGTTCGACCGCCTCTTCCATGAGCTGGAGGAGCTGGAGGCGAAATACCCGGACCTCGTCTCCGAGGACTCCCCCACCCAGCGGGTGGCCGGCTCGCCGCTCGATTCGTTCCCCACCATCGAGCACGCCGCGCCCATGCTCTCGCTCGACTCCAGCCAGGACGAGGACAACCTCCGCCGTTTCGACGAGCGGCTGCGCAAGGCCTTGGGGGACACGCCGGTCGAGTACGTCCTGGAGCCCACGCTCGACGGCCTCTCCATGGAGCGGGTCTACCGCGACGGCGTCCTGGTGCAGGCGGTCACCCGCGGCGACGGCCGCAAGGGGGAGGGGGTCACCGCCAACGTCCGCACCATCGCCAGCGTGCCGCTCAAGCTGCGCGAGAGCGACCGCCCGGCGCCGCCGTTCCTCTCCGTGCGCGGCGAGATCATCATGTTCGCCAGGGACTTCGACCGCCTCAACGAGCGGCTGATGGCTGAGGGCAAAGAGCCCTTCGCCAGCCCGCGCAACTCCGCCGCCGGTACGGTGCGCCAGCTCGATCCCCAGCTCACCGCCTCCCGCCCGCTCCACATGTACGCCTACGACATCCTCGCCTCCGAAGGGGTGGAGGGCATCGAGACCCAGTGGGACGTGCTGCAGGCCCTGCGCGCCTGGGGGCTCAAGGTCAACGAGCGGATCAAGAAGGCCAAGACCCTCGACGACATCCTCGCCTACCACAAGGGCTTCGAGGAGGAGCGGGACGACCTCGGCTACGAGATCGACGGCGTGGTGATCAAGCTGAACGACCTCGCCGACCGCGAGACCCTGGGCTGGACCTCCCGCCACCCGCGCTGGGCCTACGCCTTCAAGTTCCCTCCGCGCAAGGAGGTCACCCGCATCCTCTCGATCCTCCCCTCGGTGGGGCGGACCGGCGTGGTCACGCCGGTCGCGATCATGCTGCCGGTCGAGATCGGCGGCGTCACCGTGGCCCGCGCCACCCTGCACAACCGCGAGGAGGTGGCCCGCAAGGACGTCCGCGAGGGGGACCGCGTGCGCGTCCAGCGGGCCGGGGACGTCATCCCGCAGGTGATCGAGCGCATCGAGGAGCCCGGCCACGAGCGGAGCCCCGAGTGGCGGATGCCGGAAACCTGCCCCTCCTGCGGCACGCCCCTGATCGAGCGCGGCCCGTTCACCGTCTGCCCCAACAGCTTCGAGTGCCCGGCCCAGCTCGCCGGCCGCATCGTCCACTTCGCCTCGCGCGACGCCCTGGACATCGAGGGTCTGGGGGACGAGACCTCCAAGCTCTTCGTGGCCGAGGGGCTGGTCAAGCAGCTCCCGGACCTCTTCGAGATCCGCCCCGAGCAGCTCGTGGTGCTGGAGGGGTTCGCCCAGAAGTCGGCCAACAAGCTGGTGGAGGCCCTGAAGAAGGCCGCCTCCGCCGCCGAGCTCCCCCGCTTCCTCTATGGCTTAGGGATTCCGGAGGTGGGGGTCGCCGTGGCCCGCGACCTCGCCCGGTGCTTCGGCACCTTCGCCCGGCTGCGGGCGGCGGACGAGGCCACGCTCCAGGAGGTCCCCGGGGTGGGACCACGGATGGCCGAGCAGATCACCGCCTTCTTCGCCGAGCCAAACAACGCCAAGGTGCTCGACGAGCTCACCGGCCGGATGCATCTGGTGGAGACCGAGCCAGAGCCATCCGGTGGGGGGGACGGGGCCGTAAAACCTCTTGCGGGGCAGAAGTGGGTCTTCACCGGCGGCCTCACCCACCTCACCCGCCGCGACGCTCAAGGCTACGTGGAATCCCTGGGCGCCCGCGCCACCGGCTCGGTCAGCAAGTCCACGGACGTCGTGGTGGTCGGCGAGGACGCCGGCTCCAAGGCCGAGGACGCGCGCAAGCTGGGGGTCCGGACCATGAACGAGGAAGAATTTCTGGATTTCCTCCGCGGGAACGGGATCGGCGTCTGATCTGTTTACCTGGGAGGAGGCCGGAGATCCCGGCCGCCAAACGAAGGGGATGGCTCCTATGAAGCTCGCAATCGCTCTGATCGCCCTCGCGCTCACCGGGGCCCTGGCCTTCGCCGCCACGGCGCCCGTCCCCGGAAGCGACAAGAAAGGATCGAAGGAAGTGATCGACAAGATCGTCAAGTCGGACGACGAATGGAAGAAGGTCCTGACGCCCGAGCAATACAACGTGCTGCGGAAAGAGGGGACCGAGCGGCCCTTCAGCAGCCCGCTGAACAACATCCACGAGAAGGGGGTGTTCGTCTGCGCCGCCTGCGGCCTGACGCTCTACAGCTCGGACCAGAAGTTCGACTCCGGCACCGGCTGGCCGAGCTTCTGGGCGCCGATCGACCCCAGCCACATCACCACCAAGACCGACCGCAGCTTCTTCCAGGTCCGCACCGAGGTCCTCTGCGCCCGCTGCGGCGGCCACCTCGGCCACGTCTTTCCGGACGGCCCGCCGCCGACCGGCCTGCGGTACTGCATGAACGGCCTGGCGATGAAGTTCGTGCCGGCGAAGTAGGGATGACAGGCACGGGGCCTACGCCCCGTGCCGCAGGCTCTCCCCCAGGAACGGATCGTTCCGCGGCAACAGCGGCGCGCTGGCCAGGGCCCGGGTGGCGGCGAGCCATAACAGCGCCGCGAAGCCGGCGGCGATGAGGAGCTCGGGGGGGCCCAGACGCGGACCGGGGAGGACCGCGGGGGCCACATTCATGTAGAGGTCGAGCCAGCTCCCAGCCAGCACCACCCCGGCGATCCCGGCAAGGCTCCTGGGATCGCGCTTCGTCCACCGGGGCAGCAGGACCACGAAGGGCACCAGCCAGCGGAGCACCGGCGCCAGCGCGAAGAGCGGCAGCCAGGCCCCGCGCGTGCGGACGGCGAAGTAGGGGATCTCCTCCGTGAGATTGCCGTACCAGATCAGCAGGTACTGGCAGACCCAGATGTAGGCCCAGAAGATGCTGAAGGCGAAGAGGAGCTTCCCCAGATCGTGCAGATGGCCCGGGGTGATGCTGCCCGCGAGATCCCGCCGGGAGAGCCGCGCCACGGCCAGCGCGATGGCCGCGATCCCCGCCTGGAAGAGGCCGGCGAACATGTAGATGGCGAACATGGTGCTCGTCCAGCGGGGCTGGAGGGACATCAGCCAGTCGAAGCTGGCCAGCGAGAAGGTGATCGCGAAGAGCACCAGGAAGACCGCGGAGAGCCGGACCATGCGGCGGTGCTGGACGAGCCCCGGCTCTTGGTCCTGGGCCAGGGAAGCGCGGCGCAGGAGCAGCGAGAAGAGGCTCCAGAGGGCCAGGAAGGCGATCATTCTGAAAAGAAAGAGCGGCTCGTTCAGGTAGGCGCTCTTGACCTTCAGCACGGGATCGCTCTCCAGGGCTCCCGGCCGCATCCACGAATACAGCGAATGCCGCCCCAGCCAGACGGCGAGCATCGGGAGCGCGGCCAGGGGGACGAGCGACATCAGCGCCTCGGGGACGCGCCGGAAGGCGGTCCACCAGCCGGCCGAGGAGGCGTAGTGGATGGCGAGGAACACCTGGCCGGCCAGCGCCAGCGAGAGGAAGAGGAAGGCGCAGACGAGGAGGTCCGCCCAGCCGCGGACCGGATCGGCCCACAGCTCGAACAGGGCCGCGGCGGCTCCCGCGGCGAGCAGGACCAGGGCCACGATCCGCTGGTTGCGATCGCTCATTTCTGCGCCACCTCCACGGGCCTCTGCAGTCTGTTGGACTGCAGCTCCCGGATCCAGTGGATCACCTTCCAGCGGTCCTCCGGCGCGATCTGCACGGCGTAGGAGGGCATGATGCTGGTGCCGAGGGTGATGGTGTGGAACATCTGCCCGTCCGCCATGGTGAGGAGGCGCGTGCTGGTGTAGGAGGGCGGGTTGGGGAACTTGGGGATCACCGGCCCGTCCCCCGCGCCCATCATGCCGTGGCAGGGGGCGCAGAAGGTCACGAAAACGGCGTGGCCCCGGGCGAGCACCTCGCGGCTGTGCGGGAAGGGGTTGCGCAGCTCGCGGCCGGCCCGCTCGGCGTCCTGGGGGGTGGCCGCGTAGTGGAACGGCAGCGCGGCCCCGCGGGCGATGGTGCCCGCCACCGGGAGCTGGTAGGTGAGGCCGTCGCGGGTCACCGGGTTGGGGGCGAAGGCGTCGTAGGGAACCGAGCGCGCCATGTCCGGCAGCAGCTCGTAGCCCGACGAATCGGGATTGTGGTGGTAGGCCCAGGCGCTGACGCCCAAGAGCAGGAGCAGGGCGAAGAAACGGATTTTTCTCATCGGTCCTCCTCCCGGACCTCGCCCGCGCCGGCGGCGCGGAGCAGCTCGTGGAGCGCGGCCCGCTCGTCGGGACCTGTGCCGTCCAGCTTGAGCACCAGGGCCATGGCGTCGTCGGTCACCCCCGCGGCCACCGGCCGGGGCTCGGCCAGGGGGCTCAAGGCACTGCGCCAGAAGAAGGCCGCCGCCGTGGCGAGGCCGCCCAGCAGGATGGTGGCCTCGAAGGTGATGGGCAGGAAGGCGAGCGCCGACTGCGCGGGCTTGCCGCCCACGTCGAGCGGCCAGTCGACCACCGCGCACCAGACCTGGAGGGCGATGGCGCCCGCCATGCCGCAGAAGCCGCCGGCCAGGGTGACCCAGGGGAGGCGGGTGCCCCGGAGCCCCAGGGCCTCGTCGAGCCCGTGGATGGCGTAGGGGGTGTAAACGTCGAGGATGGGGACCCGTTGCTCGCGGGCGCCGCGCACGGCCGCCAGCAGGCGGGACTCATCATGAAAGACCGCCACCAGCTGGCTCATGCGTGGGCCTCCTCGGCGTGCGCCGCCGCGGCCGCCACCCCTTTGACCTCCCACATGGCGACCATCGGCAGGGCGCGGATGAAGAGCAGGAAGTTGGTGAAGAAGAGGCCGAAGCTCCCCACCAGGATGCCCACCTCGATGATCGTGGGCTTGTAGAACCACCAGCTCGACGGCAGGAAGTCGTGATGGAGCGAGGTGACGATGATCACGAAGCGCTCGAACCACATCCCCACGTTGACCAGGAGCGAGAGCACGAACAGGATCGGCACCGAGGTCCGCACCCGCTTGCTCCACAGGAGCTGGGGCAGGACGGCGTTGCAGAGCATCATGGTCCAGTAGGCCCAGGCGAAGGGGCCGGTGGCGCGGTTCCAGAAGGCCGCCCGCTCGTAGGGGTTGCCGCCGAACCAGGCGAGGAAGAGCTCGGTGAGGTAGGAGAAGCCCACCATCGAGCCGGTCAGCAGGGTGATCTTGGCCATCGCCTCCAGGTGGCGGAGGGTGATGTAGCGCTCGAGGCCCATCACCTTGCGGGTGAGGATCAGCAGGGTCAGCACCATGCCGAAGCCGGAGTAGATGGCGCCGGCCACGAAGTAGGGGGGGAAGAGGGTGGTGTGCCAGCCCGGGACGAGGCCGGTGGCGAAGTCCATGCTGACGATCGAATGGACGGAGAGGACCAGCGGTGTCGCGAGGCCGGCGAGGACCAGCGACAGGGTCTCGTAGCGCGACCAGGTGCGCGAGGAGCCGTCCCAGCCGAGGCTCAGCATCCCGAAGGCCTTGCGCCGCCAGCGGTCCCCGCGGCCGGCGGCGCGGTCGCGCAGGGTGGCGAAGTCGGGGATCATCCCCACGTACCAGAAGACGAGCGAGATGGTGAAGTAGGTGCTGATGGCGACCACGTCCCAGACCAGGGGGGAGCGGAAGTTGACCCACAGCGGCCCGCGCGTGTTCGGGTAGGGGAAGATCCAGAAGCCGAACCACGGCCGGCCCATGTGGAGCAAGGGGAAGAGCCCGGCGCACATCACGGCGAAGATGGTCATCGCCTCGGCGGAGCGGCTGATCGAGGTGCGCCACTTCTGGCGGAAGAGCAGAAGGATGGCCGAGATCAGGGTGCCCGCGTGGCCGATGCCGATCCAGAAGACGAAGTTGGTGATGTCGAAGGCCCAGCCCACGGTCTTGTTGAGCCCCCAGGTGCCGATGCCGGTGGCGACCTCGTAGGTGGCGGAGGCGGCGCCCCAGGCCAGGGCCAGGGAGGCGGCCGCGAAGCAGGCCCACCAGCCCAGGGTCGGGCGCGCGGTCAGCGGACGGGAGACGTCGTCCGTGATCTGCCGCAGGGTCGGTCTCCCCTCCACCCAGGAGGGGCGCAGCAGCTGGAAATCCGCGATCATGCCTTCTCCTCTTCTGGAAGGTTGCGGACCCTGGCGAGATAGCCCACCACGGGCCGGGTGTTGAGCTCCTCCAGGACGTGGTAGAAGCGGGAGGAGGCCTGTTTGCGGGAGACCTCGCTCTGGGGATCGGCCAAGTCGCCGAAGGTGATGGCCTCGGCCGGGCAGGCCTGCTGGCAGGCGGTGCGGATGGCGCCGTCGGCCAGCTTCTCGCCGGCCGCCTCGGCCCGCAGCTTCCCCGCCTGGATGCGCTGGATGCAGAGCGAGCACTTCTCCATCACCCCGCGCGAGCGCACAACCACATCAGGGTTGAGCACCATGCGCCCCAGGGCGCTGTTCATGTTGTAGTCGAACTTCGGGTTGCCTTCGTAGCGGAACCAGTTGAAGCGCCGCACCTTGTAGGGGCAGTTGTTCTCGCAGTAGCGGGTGCCCACGCAGCGGTTGTAGACCTGCTGGTTGAGGCCGTCCGAGCTGTGGACGGTCGCCAGCACGGGGCAGACGGTCTCGCAGGGGGCATTGCCGCAGTGCTGGCACATCATGGGCTGGAGGACCATCCGCGGCGCGTCCGCGGAGCCCTCGAAGTAGCGGTCGATGCGGATCCAGTGCAGCTCGCGGCCGCGGCTCACCTCCTCGGGCCCCACCACCGGCACGTTGTTCTCGGCCTGGCAGGCCACCACGCAGGCGGAGCAGCCGGTGCAGGCGTCGAGGTCGATCGACATCCCCCAGTGGTGCCCCTCGCGCGGCCACTCCTTCCAGAGGGTGTCCTGGCGCTCCTCTTCCTTCCCCTTGCGCAGCTCGGCGGGGGTGAGGGTGCGCACGATGGGCCGCCCCTCCATGGAGCTGTGGCGCTGGACGGCGGCCAGGGTCTCGGAGTACCCGGTCTTCTCCAGGCGCGCGCCGGAGGCCCAGTTGCGATGGAAGCCGCCGCGGACGGCCACCAGGGGGAAGGCATTGGCGCCGACGCCGTCCGCCACCTTGCCGGCCTTGGCGCGGCCGTAGCCCAGGGCCACGGCGGCCATCCCGTGGGGCTGGCCGAGCTGGAAGCGGACGGGAAGCTCCAGGGTGGTGCCACCGTGGCTCAGTCTCACCACGTCCCCCTCCTCCAGGCCCAGCTCGGCGGCCATCCGGGGGGAGAGGTCGATCTGGTTCCCCCAGGCGACCCGGCTCACCGGGTCGGGCAGCTCCTGGAGCCAGGGGTTGTTGGCGTGGCGGCCGTCGCGCAGGCCGACCTTCTCGTAGAGGAGGACCTCGTAGCCCTGCTGGCTCCGGGCCTCCTGGTGGGCGGCGAGGATGGCGGCCGTGGCGGCGGCGAGGTCGCCGGCGTCATGGGCGGGGACAAGCCCCGCCCCTACGACATCCTGATCCTGGAAGGCGCCATCCTGGAGCGAGTGGTCCCAGAAATCGTCGAACGAGCTCCAGCGGGTCTGGCGGGGGAAGAATTCGCGCTGCCAGTGCTCCCGCAGATGGCGGTAGGCGTCCGGCTGCTCCTCGCCCATCCAGCGCAGCAGGCTCGCGTGGGCCGCGCGGGTGTCGAAGAGGGGGGCGATGGCCGGCTGGCGCAGCCCGAGGCACCCCTCGACCGGCTCGGCGTCCCCCCAGGACTCCAGGTAGTGGTGGTCCGGGGCGACCACGTCGGCCAGGGCCGCGGTCTCGTCCAGCCGCTCGGCGAAGGAGACCTTGAGCGGCACACCCTCCAGCGCGCGGGCGATCCGGCCGGCCTCGGGGTGATCGTAGAGCGGGTTCACCCCCCAGAGGAGGAGCCCCTGGACCTCGCCGCGCTCCATGGCCGCGATCAGCTCCGCCACGGCGGCCTCGTCCCCCTGATTCTGCTGGGAGGGGCGGTCGAGATCGATCGTAGGGCCGACGTTCCCCAGCAGGGCGTTGAGACGGTTGACCGCCGTCTGCACCGCCAGATCGTTGACGCCGCTCACCACCAGCGATCCGCCCCGGTGATTCCAGAGGTCGTCCGCGATGGCGTCGAAGATCCTGGGATCGATGCTGGGATCGGGAGCGTCCGGCGCGGCCTCACCGGCCCGGCGGGCCACCCGGCGGACCAGGGCCAGGGCGGCCAGCCCCAGCTCGGAGGGGAGCACGGGCAGCCGGCGGTCGGCCTTGCCGCCGGTGAGCGACATCCCCGACTCGATCTGGTAGTGCCGGGGCATCTCCCCGCCGCCCTCGAGCCGGCGGCCGCGGGCCCAGGCGCGGGCGATCTCCACCGGCGACAGCCAGGTGCCCAGGAAGTCGGCCTCGATCCCCACCACCACTCGCGCCTTGTCGAAGCGGTAGCTGGGCACCACCGCGCGGCCGAAGCTCCGGCGGTTGGCCTCCCGCGTGGCGGCGAGCGAGACCGGCTCCCAGACGGCGTGCCGGGAGCCGGGGTGGCGCGCCAGGAAATCGGCGATCAGCTTCCGGCTGGAGGGGCTGTGGATCGTGCCCGTGAGCAGGGCGAGGCCGCTCCCATGGGACGCGCTCTGGGCGGAAATAGCCTCCAGCCGGGGCGCCACCCAGGCGTCCACCTCGGCCCACGACGCCGGCCGGCCCTGGAGGAGCGGGCCCTTGAGCCGGCGGTCGTCATACAGCGAGAGCACCGACGCCTGCCCCACGGCGCAGGTGGCGCCGCCGGAGACGGGCGAGGAGGGGTTCCCCTCGATCTTGATCGGCCGGCCGTCGCGGGTCTTGGCGAGGAG
>JAICSG010000564.1 GCA_025937035.1 Thermoanaerobaculia bacterium
CGAGAGACGGAGCGCCAGACGGAAGAGGCGCTGGTGGTGGGTGTCGAAGAGCCCGGCCAGCCGCTCGGTGGTCCGCTGTTGAGAGATGTCCAAGATCGCGCTCGTGGTCACGGTTGAGCTCACAAACAGGTAGACGCGCCAGCCCGGAAAAGCGTTGGGCCCGCCTTTTGCTTTGTTTCTCAGTCGTCCCGGCCGATCCGGCCGGGCTCAGGCTTACAACATCAGGAGATTCACCATGAAAGACAACCGAGAAGTGTTGCGCCCCTATATCGCCGATATGGTCGCGGTCGAGAAGCACATCCTGGAAGCGGTCGAGCGGCAGCGCAACGACGACGACGTCAAGCAATTCCCGGACGCCCTGCGGCTCGTGGGGCGGATCGAGAGCACCCTCAAGAGCCACGTCCAGGCCCTGGACAGTCAGCTGCAGGGCTACCCGGGCGGCGGCGCCGCCGGGGCCGTCAAGCAGGCCGTGACCGGCGTGCTGGGCGCTATCGCGGGCGTCTATGACAAGGTCCGTAAGGACACGGCGAGCCGCGCCCTGCGCGACGACTACACCGCCCTTTCCCTCGCTTCGGTTAGCTACGGCATGCTCCACGCCACGGCCCTGGGCCTCACCCAGGGGACGATGGCCGAGCTCTCCCGCCACCACCTGGAGGAGATCAACTCGCTGATCATGGAGTTGGGGCTGGCCCTCCCCCGGATCGTGCTCAAGGAGCTCGCCCTCGAGGGCTACACGGTCGAGACCGGCGCCGCCGAGCTGGCGGTCAAGAATCTCGAAGAGACCTGGCGCAGCAGCGCCCAGCGCGAGAAGGCCGGCGTGGCCGCCGGCGCGCTCAACCGCTGACGGCCACGGGGCGCCCCGCACAGGGGTGCCCCGCCCCCCTTACCGCTCCGCCGAGATCGCCTCCCTCGCCTCCGCGAGCAGAGCGCCGGCCGAGATCGGCTCCCCCACGGCGCCGCGGATCCAGGCGTCGGGCGTGAGCCGCCCCTGGCGGGTGATGCGCTCCACCTCGGCGCCGAAGTCCCCCTCCCAGAGCCGCTGAGCGATCTGAAAGGCCAGGACGTGGCCGATCGCGTAGTCCGGCAGGTAGAGCCCGTAGACGATCATGTGCGAGTAGATCGCCAGGATCTCCGAGTCCCGGACCCCGAAGACCGGCGCGAAATAGCGGTTCCAGACGTCCCGGGCGATGGCGAGCGTCGCCTCCCGCAGCTCCGCCGGCGTGGCCTCCGGGTGCTGGTACATCCAATTCCAGACCCCCATGTCGACCAGCGACACCCCGGCGATCTCATAGGTGTTCCAGAGGATCGCCAGCGCCTCCTTGCGCCGGGCCTCGGCGTCGAACGGCCGGAGGCCCAGCATCTCCAGGTCGCGGTGCTGGAAGACGAACGCGAACGCCTCCGTGGACGCGGTGTTGGGCACTCCCGCCAGCGGCCAGAGGTCGATCCCGTAGAGCGAGAAGACCTGCTCCACGTTGTGGCCGAGCTCGTGCATGGCCACGTTGTACCCCTTGTAGTCCATCCCCCCCTGGGGGACCCGCGTGCGCAGGTGGGCCTTGTCCCCCCGCCGCACAGCCTCCGTGGCATGCCCCGCCCCGCGCGCCGGATCGATCGCGATCCGCTCGGCGAGCCAGCGCGATCTCTCCGCGGTGAACCCCAGCCGCTCCAGGAGAGCGGGGAGGCCGGCCGCGAACGCCTCCAGATCGGGATAGCGCTCCCGCGCGGCCCGGTCGAGCTCCTCCTCGGGAAACTCCCCCCGCGACTTGAAGCCGGAATACCAGATGTCGAACGGCTCCAGCGGCCGGCCCAGCCGCCGCTCGATCAGCTTTCCGAGCTCGGCCACGGCGGGCGAGGTCATGATGGAGACCAGCAGAGCCTCCACCTCCCGCTCGGGCATCTGGCGGTCGCGCTCGAACCGGCGGGCGATGAAGGTCGGCTCCGTGGGGCTGTAGCGGTCCGCCTTCCGCTTGGCGTGGAAGATCTCGAGCAGCTTCGCGTAGCGGGTGTCGGGCTCGCGGGCGGCGCGCTCCCCCTCCACCGGCACCCCTTCCAGGGTGAAGACTTCGTTCGTCTCCGGGTTCCAGAGCAACTCGGGATTGTCGACCACCGCCGCCGGGATCTCCTGCCGGACGATGCGCTCCATCACCTTGAGGATCATCCGCTGGCGGCTCAAGCCCACCGGATCGGGATCGGAGTAGTAGGAGTACAGCTCGTCGCGCAGACCCCAGTGGCTGATCAGCCGCAGGCCCTCGCGGAACGGCCGCTCGCCCGCGGCATTGACCAGCCGGTCCACCCGGATGTTGTAGCCCGCGATGTACTCCTCGGCCGTGGTCGACACGCGTGTGATCTCCTGCTGCACCGTGGCCGGCACCCGCAGGGCGAAGCGGTCCATCAGGCGGGAGCGGGCCCAGGTCTCGCGGTCCCAGCCCGGACCCTCGGCGAGCCGCTCGGCCAGGGTGTGGACGGGGAAGTTGAGCAGGGCCAGGAAAGCCACCCGGGTCTGGAAGAGGTCCTCGTCCACGTGGGCGGCGAGATCGAGATTGGCGAGCAGGCGGTCGGCCGTGCCGATCGGGCCGGTGTCCACGTCGATGGGCCAGGTCAGCTCGCGCCGCACCTCGTGGAGGTGGCCGTCGATCTGCTCCAGCACCCCCTCCAGACGGCGGAAGGTGGCGGTGAGCTCCGCGGGGTCAGAGAGGAAGTGCCCCTCGCAGAAGGCGGCGAAGTCTTCGGCGGTGCCGTCCTCCGCCCACCAGCGCTGGGCCACCTGGTGAACGCCCCGCCGGATGCGGTCCGCCTGTCCGGGACCATGCTTCTCGACGAGGCGGGCGATCGTATGTTGAACGGTTTCGGGATTGATGATTGGTGACGTCATACCGGGGATTCTATAGGTAAGATCATGCCGTCCGGAGGGCCCTCGACCGGCCCGCTTCCACCGGCAGGGGGACACGCATGGATCCGAAGTGGGCCGCCTTCGATCTCCAGGACGTCGACCGTCGCCGCCGCGAGGAGGGAGGGGACATCTGGCGCGAATTCCTGAGCGTCCCCGCTCTGCGGACCGGCCTCTACGTCCTCCCCGCCGGCTCGACCGATCCCCAGACCCCGCACCAGGAGGACGAGGTCTACCACGTCATCCGCGGCCGGGGCCGCTTCGTAGCGGATGGGAACGACATGGCCGTGGGGCCGGGCACCGTGCTCTACGTGGCCGCCCACGTCGAGCACCGGTTCCATTCGATCGCGGAGGACCTGGAGATTCTGGTGTTCTTCGCTCGGTGATCACACCGCCGGCTTCAAAGCCTCCGACACCAGCTTGTCGTCGATCACCAGCCGGTGCGGGCCGCCGTCGCCGTTGACGGGCTTCACCTCCTCGCGGGAGAAGGGGTCGAACTCGAACGGCTTGATGATCCGGCCGTAGACCGACTTCAGGGCCCGGGCGCCGATACGGCTGCTCTTCGAGGCCTCCTCGGCGATCTTGTGCACGGCGTCGTCGGTGATCTCCAGCTGGATGTTGTACTTCTGGAAGAAATTCTGGGACGTCTGGAGCACCCCCTCGGCCGGCTCCTTGAAGATGCGGGCGAGGGTGGAGGACGTCAGATCCTCCAGGATCACGGCGTTGTCGAAGCGGGAGAGGAACTGCGGCTGCATGCCGTACTCGAAGAGGTCCTCCGGCCGGAAGTGGTGGCGGAGGGTGAAGTACTCGCGGATGGTGATCTTGCCGTTGACGTAGGTGGTCGTGGTGGGGAGCTTGATGCCGCTCTTCGGCGAGATGACCCGCTGGA
>JAICSG010000333.1 GCA_025937035.1 Thermoanaerobaculia bacterium
CGCCGGTCGTCTTCACGCGCCCCGGCGATCCTGGGTTGCCGGTTGGGTTTGCCCTCCGAGGAGACGTCCCGCCGGCGGTGGCCTGCGGGCGCTGTGCTGAAACGGACTGGGACGTCTCTACGGTTCCTCCACGGATCCGAGGTTTCGGTTCCAACGTAGCCCGGGCATTGATGCCCGGGCGTGAGCCTCCTACTCCGCCCCGATCGCCAGATACGTCCGCAGCTTCTCGTCCTCGAACTTGGCCTCCGCGGACGGCTCGCGGCTGAGCAGGGAGACCACGATGCCGACCAGGAAGGCGGCGGTCATCGAGACGATGGCCGGGTTCTTGAGCGGGAAGAGGGCATGCTCCTTGTGCAGGATGTCCACCCAGATCGTCGGGCTGATGATGATCAGGAAAACTGACAGGAAGGCGCCGACCAGGATCGACCAGACCGCGCCGGCGGTGGTGAAGCGCTTCCAGACGATCGACATCAGCAGGGCCGGGAAGTTGGCGCTGCAGGCCACGGCGAAGGCGAGGCCGACCATGAAGGCCACGTTCTGCCCTTTGAACAGGATACCGAGCAGGATGGCGAGGATGCCGAAGACCACGGTCGACATCTTGGCCACCCGCACCTGCTCCGCCTCCGTGGCCTGGCCGTGCTTGACCACGTTGACGTAGATGTCGTGCGACAGGGCCGAGGCGCCGGCCAGGGTGAGCCCGGCGACCACCGCGAGGATGGTGGCGAAGGCGACGGCGGCGATGAAGCCGAGGAAGGGGGTGCCGCCCAGGGACTCCGCCAGCAGCGGCGCCGCCATGTTGCCCCCCTTGTCGATGTTGGAGATCACGTCGCGGCCCACCAGCACCGAGGCGCCGAAGCCGACGATGGGGACGATGATGTAGAAGTAGCCGATGAAGCCGGTGGCGTAGAGCACCGACTTGCGGGCCGTTTGGGCGTCCGGCACGGTGTAGAAACGCATCAGGATGTGGGGCAGGCCCAGGAGGCCGAACATCAGCGCCAGGCCCAGCGAGACGGCGTCGGTCGGGCTGGTCACCAGACCTCCCGGCTCCAGCGCTTTCTGGCCGATCTGGCTCGACACGGCGGCATAGAGATTCCCCGGGCTGAAGCCGAACTTGGCGAGCACCAGGATGGTCAGCAGGGTGACGCCGAACAACAAGAGGATGGCCTTGACGATCTGCACCCAGGTGGTGGCGATCATGCCGCCGAAGAGCACGTAGGCGAGCATCACCACGCCCACGATCAGCTCGGCGGCCTCGTACGGAATGCCGAACATCAATTTGATCAGCGCGCCCGCGCCCACCATCTGGGCGATGGTGTAGAGCAGGACGGTGAGGATGCCGCCGATGGCGGAGGCGATGCGCACCGGGGTCTGGCGCAGGCGGAAGGCGACCACGTCCGCGAAGGTGTATTTGCCGAGGTTGCGCAGCGGCTCGGCGATCAGGAACATCAGCGCCGGCCAGCCCACCAGCCAGCCGGTGGCATAGATCATTCCGTCGTAGCCCTTGAGCGCCACGAGGCCCGCGATGCCGAGGAACGAGGCGGCGCTCATGTAGTCGCCGGACAGGGCGAGGCCGTTCTGCAGCGCGCTGACGCTGCGGCCGGCGGCGTAGAACTCCTTGGTGGAACGGGTGCGCTTGGCGGCCCAATAGGTGATGTAAAGGGTGACGGCCACGATCAGGAAAAAGAAGATGATGGCCGAGGCCGTGGGGGAGCCCAGCGAGGTCTGTACGGGAGTCGGAGCGGCGGCTGCTGCGGCTTGCATGGTCGTCTCCTCCTACTTGACCTGATCCTTGAGCGATTTCACGGCCGCGTCGGGGGCACCGTTGGCCCATACCACGTAGGCCGCGGTGAGCACCCAGGCGAGGACGATCACGGCGACGCCGAGCGGAATGCCCAGCGTCGTGAACTCGCCGATCTTCTGGGCGAGGAACGGCTTGTTCACCGCGATCAGCAGGATGAAGCCGTAATAGAGGATGAACAGCAGCGCTGTCAGGATGATCGCCATGGTCCACTTTTTGCGGACCAGATCCTTGAACTCCGGCGAAGCCAGCATTTCGCTCGTGCTTTTCATGTCGTCCCTCCGGCTAGAAAGCGAACACCTGATACTGGACCTGGAATTGGCTGCGCTTCTTGGACCGGTCGCGATCGATCGACGTATAGGCGAGCTTCAGGTTCGAGTTGTGGCCGTTGAGCCAGAAGGCGAGCCCCCCTTGCGTGCGCTTCTCGTCCAGCAGGGTGGCGAGGTCGAAATCCTGGCGGGCCCATTGGATGTAGGGCATCAGCTTGATGCCGGCGAAGTAGAAGCCGGCCTCGATCATCGTGTTGCTCTGCTTGGGGAGAGACTTGATGAAGAGGTCGCCGTCGATTTTGTTGATGTCGGCCTGCAGGGTGAAGCCGTTGCCGCCGGCGATCGGCTGGTCCCAGAAGAGGTCGGCCCCATAGTTCTTGTAGGTCGCGCTGCCGCCGCCCGTGAGGTCGCCGTTCTGGCGGTCGAAGCCGCCGCCGATCGACAGCGTCTGGGTCTTGCCCAGCGAGGTGCCGCGATAGAAGTAGGTGGTCTCCGGGCCGAAGACGTAATAAGCGACGCGTCCGGCGTAGCGGAAGGCATTGGTGTTGCTCACGCCGCGCACCCCCTGGAAGACGCCGGCGCGATATTCGAGATGATCGTCGAGCAGATAGCCGCGCGCCTGCGCGCCGTAGTCGCGGCCGGTGCGCGAGGTCGTGGGGACCGATTCGACGAAGGTGTACGGGCCGTAGTCCAACGCCAGGAGGCTGGCGGCCGACTGGAGGTGGTTGTAGGTCTGCCCGGTGAGCAGCATGCCGCCGTCGAGCTGGAATTGCTTGCTGAAGGCGTACGTGACGATGAAGTCCTGGATGAACATGTCGGCGTTGTTCTTCGAGCCGTCGGCGTTCCCCTTGCCCAGGTTGGGGGCGTCGGTGTCGAAGAAGACCGTGAGCTGCTTGGACAGGGTGTAGTTGCCCAGCAGGCGGATGCGGCGCAGGAAGATGTTGTCCGCCTTGGTCTTGTTGTCGGTGTTGTCGATCTCCTCGAGCTGGAGCTGGCCGAGGACGCCGATCTTGAAGCTCTGTTTACCGTCGGCGGAGGAGAATTGGAGCTGGGCCTTGGCCGGCCAGGAGAGGGAGAAGAGCAGGGCCGCGGAGATCAGGAGAACAACCCGTCGTGAACCCCAAAAGTGATGACTTGCCATCGAAGCATCCTTTCTCGAAATCGCCTGCCGCGAGGCGCGGTGAGCAGGATCCGGGCGTTGTCAAACGAGCCTTTTGACGTGGTCCGATGCTGCGCTCGGCCGGAGCCGTTGTCGCCGTTCCGCCGGAGGAGCGCGTCCCCGCACGGCGGGGTGGGGATCGTGCCTACCCATCGGGGTGGGTGAAGCGGCGATAGATCCAGATTTTGGGAAAAGGTTGTCCAGCGGCGGGCTCCAGAATGCCGCTTTTTCGCTACGAGCCGGGCCGGTCGCGGGCGATGGCATCGGTTGGTTGGTAACGTTACCACAGTACCGTTCCCGGGATGCCTCATTCGAGCGCCTGGCGCAGCAGATCCTCCAGGTCGAGCGGGTCGGTGTACATGACCAGCTCGCCATCCGGCCCCTTCGGCCACTGCTCGCGGGGGCGGTCCCAGTAGAGCTCCAGGCCGTTCTGGTCCGGATCGGCCAGATAGATCGCCTCGCTGACCCCGTGGTCCGCGGCCCCCTGGAGCTGGATTCCGGCCTCCAGGACCCGCCGGAGGGCCCGCCCGAGGTCCCGCCGGGTGGGGTAGCGGATGGCCGCGTGATAGAGCCCCGTCCTGCCGGGCGGCGGCGGGGTGCCGCCCCGGCTCTCCCAGGTGTTGAGGCCGATGTGGTGGTGGTAGCCCCCGGCCGAGATGAAGGCGGCCTGCGCGCCGAAGCGGGTGGTGAGCTCGAAGCCGAGCACGCCACAATAGAAAGCTAGCGATTTTTCGATATCGGACACCTTGAGGTGGACGTGCCCGATGTCCGTGCCGGCGGGGACGGTGTAGGGGGTCGGATCGGATTTCATGGCTGAAAAGTGTACGCTCATGGCATGAAGAAAACCTCATCCGAGCCCCGGAGCCTGCGCGAGCGGGTGCGCGAGGCGACCCGGCAGGCGCTGCTGGAGGCGGCCGAGCAGACCTTCGCGGAGCAGGGGATCGAGGGGGCCCGCATCGAGGACATCGCGGCGCGGGCCGGAATCGCCGTCGGCACTTTCTATAACTACTTTCAGGACCGGGACGACCTGCTGAAGGCGCTCGCCGCCGTCCGCCGGGAGACCCTGATCGCCCGGCTGGACGCCGCGGCGGCGGCCACCAAGGGCTCACCCTGGCAGGCCCAGCTCCTCGGCTTTCTGCGGGCCCTGCTGGAGCACCTGGAGTCGCACCGCCGGTTCTTCTCGATCATCCTCCAGGCCGAGACCCGGCTCTCCTCGCGGCCCCCCTTCGGCTCCGCCATGGACGAGGTCTACGAGCGGGCCGAGCGCCTGATCCGGCGGGGGATCCGGCTGGGAATCCTGCGGCGGGACGAGATGGACCTCTTCCCGTCCCTGCTGGTGGGCATGCTGCGGGCGGTGCTGATCCGCGACCGCCACGCGGAGTCGCCGGAGTCGCCCACGCCGCTCCCCGATCTGGCCGGCCCCCTCAGCCGCTTCTTCCTCGACGGCGCCGCGAAATCATGAGATCCTTCTCATGAGATGAGGAATTCTTCATCTCGTGAGAATGTTCTCATGTCCATGAGCGATCCCGGCTACCAGAAGTGGATCATCGCGGGGACCGTGATGACCGGCACGGCGATGGCGGTGCTCGACTCGAGCATCGTCAACGTGGCCCTGCCGCAGATGAGCGGCACGCTGGGAGCCTCGCTGGAGGAGATCACCTGGGTGGTGACGGCCTACATCCTGTCGACCGTCATCATGATGCCCATCCTCTCTTTCCTGAGCTCGCGGTTCGGGCGCAAGCGGTTCTACATGTTCAGCGTCGTGCTGTTCACCGGCGCCTCCATGGCTTGCGGGCTCGCCCGGTCGCTGCCGGTGATGGTGCTCTTCCGGATCGTCCAGGGGATCGGCGGCGGCGTGCTCACCACGATCAGCCAGGCGATCCTGCGCGAGAGCTTCCCGCCCGAGGAGCAGGGGACGGCGATGGGCGTTTATGGAATGGGAGCGGTGGTGGCGCCGGCCATCGGGCCGACCCTGGGCGGCTGGATCACCGACAACTACTCCTGGCCGTGGATCTTCTACATCAACATCCCCATCGGCGTGCTGAACCTCTTCCTGGTCAG
>JAICSG010000527.1 GCA_025937035.1 Thermoanaerobaculia bacterium
AAGCTCATTCGCGGGGTATGGGTTGCAAGGTGCGTGCTAGTGCCGCCCCTCGGGGCGGTCCCTCACTCTCCCAACCCTCTCTCTCCCGGCCTCCCCCCCACCTGACGGGAGAGAGAGGGCTACAGAAGCTAGCTTTGCTCGTATTTCTCCCTCTTCTCCCGTCAGGTGGGGGAGGCCGGGAGAAGAGGGCCGGGCCCTGAAAGGGGATCAAATTGAGGGCCAACCTGCCGAAGTCGTTTACCATAGGCCCTTCTGAATCTACCCACGAGGTGCCCGATGAAGCGTTCCCTTTGGACTCTCGCCGGTCTCGCGCTCGCCTTTCTCCCTCTCGCCGCCGCCGCGCCGGAGCCGGCCCCCAAAATCGTCGCCGTGCGGGCCGGCCGGCTGATCGACGGCCAGGGGGGACCGCCCATCCGCGACGCCGTGATCCTCATCCAGGGGGACCGGGTGACCGCGGCCGGTCCGGGGCTCGCCATCCCGGCCGGCGCCGAGGTGATCGATCTCTCCAGGAAGACCGTGCTGCCGGGATTGATCGATTGCCACACCCACCTCACCCAGCAGTCCGGGGATTATTACGAGGACCTCTTCCGGCGCAGCCCGATCGACAAGGCCATCGTGGCTCCCGTCTACGCCCGGCGCACCCTCGAAGCGGGGTTCACCACCGTGCGCGACGTGGGCGCGGCCGAATTCATCGACGTGGCCCTGCGCAACGCCATCAACCGGGGCGACGTGCCCGGCCCGCGCATGCTGGTGGCGACCCTGGCCGTGGGGTCCACCGGCGGGCACAACGACCTCTCGGGCTTTTCTCCCTACCTGCGATTCGATAACTTTTCCGGCGTCGCGGACGGTCCGGCGGAGATCCGCAAGCTCATCCGCCTGGAGGTCAAGAACGGCGCCGATTGGATCAAGGTGATGGCCACCGGCGGCGTGCTCTCCGAGGAGGAGTCTGTAGGAGGGCCGCAATATTCGCAGGAGGAGCTCGACGCCGTTGTCTCCGAGGCGGCCATGTGGGGGAAGAAGGTGGCGGCCCACGCCCACGGCACCGAAGGGATCAAGCGCGCGGCGCGGGCGGGAGTGGCCTCGATCGAGCACGGGGGCCTGATCGACGAGGAGGGGGTCCAGTTGCTCAAGCAGAAAGGGATCTATCTCGTGCCGGACATCTATACGGACGAGTACATCCTGGCCGAAGCCGATCACCTGGGGCTGCCGCCAAAGATGATCGAAAAGGAAAAAGAGCTGCGCAAGCACCAGCTCGTCAACTGGAAGCGCGCCATCGCGGCCGGGGTCAAGCTCGCCTTCGGAACGGATGCCGGGGTCTATCCTCACGGCCAGAACGCCCACCAATTCAAATCCCTTTTGGAGCTGGGCCTGACGCCCGCCCAGGTGATCCGAATGGCCACCGCCAGCGCCGCCGACCTCATCGGCTGGAGCGACCGCGTCGGCACCCTCACCCCAGGCCACTACGCCGACCTGATCGCGGTGGATGGTGATCCGCTGACCGATGTCACCGAATTGGAGAGGGTGCGTTTCGTGATGAAGGGGGGTGTGGTGGTGAAGGAATAGCGAGACCAAAACGTCGGAGGCTGTGCATAACCCCCGACGTTTTGTCCGCTCTGCCCAGTCTCTGGGGCGGCAATATCGGCTGTGTTCTCCCCGACGCTCCGCGGTCGCACTGTGGCCAATGGGATCTCCTCTCCGCCTCGGGAGACGCCCCACGGGGCGTCTCTACAATGGAAATACCCTTTCCAAAAACCCTCTTACGTCCTTGTCGTACCTGGGGTCCTTTATGTCCTTTCCTCCGAGTTTCTCGCGCGCAGGTCCCAGCCACTGAACCGGTCCCCCCGCCCCACGGGACCTACCGGCTATGATCGCTGTACCTGAACAGGGAGACCCGACGCCATGACCCTACGCCGCCTCGGCTTCGCGCTGGCTTTCGCTCTGTCGCTGACCCCTCTGCCGACGTCCGCCACCTGCGGTGGAGGCGGGGGCGGTGGGAACGGCGGCGTGATGCCGGGCCTCGGAGGCGGGAATGACGTGCCCCTGGTCTATCGGGTGTCCTGGAAGGTGCTGTCGCAGGGCGCCGCGCGGCCGCGGACGCCGCTCGCGGTCTACTGGTTCCCGGACTCACCCGAAGAGGCGCGGAAGTCCCCTCTTCAGACCTCGCGCTCGCTGACCATGGCGGGCCAGCGCTGCGTGTCGATGGCCATCGTGCCGGCCGACAACCAGCCCCTCCGCGAGGCTTTCAAGGCCACGGCCGGCTCCCCCGTGGTCGTGGTCGCCACCGGGGAAGGCGCCGAGGTCGGGCGGGCCCCGGCCAGTGACGTCAAAGCCGTGGAGAAGCTCCTCTCGAAGGCCCTGGATGACCGTGAGGAGGCTCTCGAGGTTCTGATCGACAGCGGCGACAAGAAGGCGGCCGGCGACCGCGACAGCGCCATCGCCGACTACCAGAAGGTGTGGCAACAGCGGTGCGTCTCCCCGAGCCTCGGCCGCAAGGCGGCCAAGCGGCTGGACAAGCTGGGGGTGAAGACCCAGGAATCGGAGCTCCGCCTGCTGGGTCCGGACGGTCTCGCGGAGCCGGACACCCGGGGGCGCCACGCCGACGTGGAAGCCGTGCTCCAGCAGGGCCTCGCGGCCGAGCTCGCGGCGCGCTATCCGGAGGCCGAGCGCCTCTACACCAGGGCGGTGGACCTCGATCCGGCCGACGCCACGGCGCTGCGCTATCTGGGCGAGCTCCAGCGCCACCAGACCGGCGACTGGAAGAAGGCGCGGGCCACCTTCGCGCGCCTGCTGGCCATGCCCGCGGACCCCATCGCCCGCGCGGTCGCCCTGCACGGCATGGGCAAGATGACCATCCACTCCGGCCGCTACGCCGACGGCCTCGCGCTGTTCGATCAGTCGCTCGCCGCCTATCCGCTGCCGATCACCTATCGCAACCTGGCCGTCTACTGGTTCTCGGAGAAGCAGGCGGAGAAGGCGGCCGGCTTCATGCGCCAGGCCCTGGCGCTCGATCCGGACGACCGCTACAACCAGATCTTCGCCGCCGTCTACCTCGCCGCCGCCGGCCACAAGGACGAGGCGGCCAGGATCGCCAGCGCCAATCACAACGTGCTGGAGGCGAGCTACAACCTGGCGGCCATCTGGGCCCAGGTAGGGGACCGCAAGAAGGCCATGGAGTTGCTGCGCCGGCACTTCTACACCTACGAGCGCTTCGACGCCGTGCGCTCCATGGAGATGCAGGAGGCCCGCGACGACTACATGTTCGCCAGCCTCCATGAGGACCCGGAGTTCGTCGAGCTGACCCGGCTGGCCGACGGGCATTCGATGTAGCCGGAGATGCCTTGGCGGGGCCGAAGAGGGGGGCTGGTATACTCCCCCCTCCTCCGCGATGCGTCTCCACTGGCTCCAACATACAGTCTCCGCCCGTTGCCCGCTCTGCGGTGAGGAGGGAGCCAAGGGCGCGATCCTCTCCACCGATCATGTCCTCCCCGGGCATCCGCCCGTGACCCTGCTGCGCTGCCCGGCCTGCGGCGCCGCCTTCCTCCAGGATCTGAATCCTCCCGACTACGAGAGCGACATGGCCGAGATGCTCGACTACTACGTCGAGCAGGGGGCCGGGATCGACCTCATAGTGGCGCCGCTTCACCGCCTGCCTCCGGGGTCGGTCCGGCGCTGCCTGGAGATCGGGGGCAGCTTCGGCTTCGCGCTCGACTTCAGCCGCCACGCCTTCGGCTGGGAGGTGCTGGGAGTGGACCCCTCGCCGCTCGCGGCGGCCGGCGCCGAGGCCCTGGGCCTGCCCGTGCGCCGCGCCTACTTCAGCGCCGGTCTCGACCTCGGCCCCGAGCCGTTCGATCTGATCCTCCTCTCGGAGGTCCTGGAGCACATCGCGGAGCCCCACGGCCTGCTGGCCGCCATCCGCGAGCGGCTGTCCCCCGAGGGGGTGCTGATCCTCTCGAC
>JAICSG010001240.1 GCA_025937035.1 Thermoanaerobaculia bacterium
ATTTCCCGCCAGCGGTCTCCCGCGGTTTTTTCTTTCCCACCGTTCCCCGGGTATTCCACCCCGGGCGGCCCCTGGCATCACCTTCGCAAGCCGTTCACCCCCGCAGTGGAAGCGCGGGGCGGCAGACGTTCAGGCCCGCTACGAATCCTCGGAATCGCAGCTCCTTTCGGGTGGATCGAAAAAACCTTGAGAGCTCTCGGAATCAGCTTCTTCCTCGTTGTGGCCTGGGCCGGCGCGGGGATCGTGGCGGCGCAGACGCCGCCTCCCCCCACGGTGCAGAACGCCCCCGGGGGCAAGGTCATCATGCTGTCCCTGGAGGACGCGCTGCGCATCGGGTCCGGCGAGAGCGAGACGGTGTGGGTGGCCGAGGCGGGGGTGATGCGGGCGGTGGGGACGGAGATCGTCTCGCGCAGCGGCCTCCTCCCCCAGCTCTCGGGAACCGCCACCTACACCCGGACCCTGCGCTCGCAATACAGCGGCCTGTTCAACAACGCCTCCTCCGGCCAGGGGGGGAACGGCGGGCTTCAGAATCTGCCGTTCGGCCGCACCAATCAGTACACGCTGGGGCTCAACCTCTCGCAGTTCGTCTTCGACGGCGGCCAGACGGTGTCCCGGCTGCGGGCCTCGCGGGCGCGGCGGCGGTCGGCCGAGATCAACGTCGACGCCAACCGGGCGGAGACCCTGCTGGACGTCACCAGCGCCTATTTCGACGCCCTGCTGAGCGAGCGGCTGGTGGGCATCGCCGAGGCCTCTCTGGCCCAGCAGGAGGAGCTCCTCCGCCAGACCACGGTCGCCTTTCAGGTCGGTGACAAGTCGGAGTTCGAGCAGCTCCAGGCGCGGGTCTCGCGGGACAACCAGCTCCCCCAGGTGCTCCAGAGCCGCAGCCGGCGCCAGGAGGCCTATCTGCGGCTCAAGCAGCTCTTGAACGTCCCCCTGGAAGACGAGATCCACCTCACCACCCCCCTGGAGGAGCTCCCCGCCCGCTTCGCCACCCCCTCGGACCCCTCGGCGGATGCCCGGGCGCCGGTGCGCCAGGCCCAGGAGGAGGTGCGGGCCAATCAGGACCTCCTGACTGGCGCGCGGGCCGAGCGGTGGCCCACGATCTCGGTGAGCTCGCGCTACAGCCCGGTGGCCTATCCGGCGAACGGAATCCCGCAATACGGCGACTTCCGGGAGGACTGGACGGTGTCGGTCAACCTGTCGATTCCCATCCTCACCGGCGGCCGGATCGTGGGCGATCAGCTCGTGGCGCGCGGCAATCTCTCCGAGGCCCAGGCCCGCCTGAAGCAGGCCCGCGAGGCCGCGGAGCTGGACGTGCGGACCTCACAGCTCGATCTTTCCGATGCCCAGGCGATCCTCAAGAGCAACGAGAGCACGGTCGAGCAGGCGAAGCGGGGGTATGAGATCGCCCAGATCCGCTTCCGCGAGGGGATCTCCAGCCAGATCGAGCTGCAGAACGCCCGTCTCCTCTTCGAGCAGGCGGAGGTGAACCGGGCCCAGGCCCTGCGCAACGTCCAGGTGGCGCGGGCCCG
>JAICSG010000232.1 GCA_025937035.1 Thermoanaerobaculia bacterium
GGGAATCCTCTGGCGGCACGGCGTTGACGATCACGGCCGGCACCGCGATGCCGAGCCCCTGCAGGGAGCGCAGCAGGCGGACCGTCTCACGGCGGGGGAGCTCGGCGGCCCGGGTCACGGCCACGAAGCGGGCCCGCGCCGGATCCCGGAGCAGAGCCTCCAGCCGCTTGAGGCTGCGCGAGAGGGCCACCAGCTCCTGGGCGAGATCCCCCAGCCCCACGGCCTCGCGGTACTTGAGCAGCAGGGAGAGCAGAAAGTGGTCCCAGGAGAGGGCCAGCTCGGGCATCTCCAGCAGCCGCAGGGCGTGCCCGGTGGGAGCGGTGTCCACCACCACCAGATCGTAGGCCGGCTCCCGGCCGTCGCCGAAGACGGCGTCGAGGAGCGAGGAGACGGCGATGATCTCGTCGATCCCTGGAGGCGTGAGGTCGAGCAGGTCCTGGACCCCGCCAGTCTCTGGAGAGAAACTCGGAGCGAAGGCCCCCGCCGCCTCGTCGACCTTGTCCCGATAGCGCTCCCGCCACTTCGCGAAGGCCCGCTCCGCGTCCAGCTCCCGGGCCCGCAGCCCTTCCGGAGCCCCGGGGACCGGACGCTCGTCGTCCCCGAGAGACACCTCCAGGACGTCCGCCACGGAGTGGGCCGGATCGGTCGAGATCAGCAGGACCCGGTCCCCGGATCGCTGCTCGGCCAGAGCCAAAGCCACCGCCGCCGAGCAGGTCGTCTTCCCGACACCGCCTTTGCCGCCAAAAAACAGGATCTGAAGCCCCGCGGGGGCGATCTCGTCGAGCCACCTCAGACTCCCGCGTCGCGTTCCCCTCTCCCGGTCGGGGGGAGTGCGGTGGGCATGGTGAGGTTTCGGGGTGGGGGGCTTCCCGGCCAGCCCCTTCCCCACCCGCCGCAAAGCCACCTTCCCGATCGGCTCCTTCTCCTCCTCCGTCAAGAACCGCAACATCCGCCCCACCAGAGCCGTCCGGATCTCCGCGATCACCTCTCCGTCCCGCGGTGGTATCTCATGGAAAGCGCGGTTGACGATCACCTCCCGCACCGGAATGCCTTCCCGATCCAGAGCCGCCAGAGCGTCCTTGGTCTCCTCCAGGGACAGGATCTCGGGCAGCATCACCCAGTACACCTGGCACCGCTCGGGGTCGCGCAGCCGCTCCTCGATCTCCTTCCCTTGAGCCGCGAGACCGGCGGCCAGGGCGTCGCTCTCGTCCGGGCGCCAGACGCCCCCGAAACGCTCGGCCATCCAGCGATGGCGCTCCTGGAGGCGGTCGAGAACGCCGGCGAAGCGGCGGATCGCTTCCGGCATGGCCAGCAGGCGCAGGGTGTGGGCCGTGGGGGCGGCGTCCACCACCACCTCATCACAGGCGGTCTCCCGGGCCAGGCGCGCCACCTCCAGCCAGGCCATCAGCTCGTCGGCGCCGGGGAGGGAGAGGGCGAGGAAGCGGTCGACATCCTCTGGGTCCAGATAGGTGCCGCGCGCGGCGATCTCCCGGAGGGGCTCGCGGTGCTCGGCCATCCAGCGGGAGAGGGCCGGACCGGCGGCCAGCTCGGCCGCGAGGAGGGTGCCCCGGCGGGTGGGGATGGGAGTCGGCTCGCCGGTGAGATGGACCCGGAAGGCGTCGCCCAGCGAGGGGGCGGGGTCGGTGGTGACGGCGAGGACGCGGCGGCCGGATTCGGCGGCGGCGAGGGCGGCGGCGGCGGCGCAGGTCGTTTTGCCGACGCCCCCCTTGCCGCCGAAGAGGCGCAGGGGGGGAAGGGAGGAAGGCCCTTTCAGGAGATTATTCAGAGTCTTCGTCGTTCCCGCGGAAGGAGACATCCACCTCGAACCCACCCCCCAGCGACATCGCCCCGCTCGCCTCGCCGCGCTTGGCGTCGCGGATCTCGCGCAGCCGGGCCAGGATCTGCCGCTCCAGATCCACGAAATCGGCCTCGTCCATCTCCCCCAGCTCGACCCGCATCTGGGCGGCCAGCAGCTCCTCGCGCAGCGACGTCTCGTCGTTCATCTCCTCGTCGACGGCCGAGGCGACCTTGTCGAGGACGAACTTGATGCCGCCGATGAGGAGGCTGTCGATGATCAGCATGAGAAGGGGATCAGATCACTCGGCCTCGGAGGCGCGCTCCAGCTTGAGGCGGATGTTGACGAAGTTGTAGGGCGGCCAGGGCCCGGTGTACTTGAAGATCAGGTTCTCGTAGCGCGCGTCGATCTCCTTGACCTTGGCGTCGAAATCGGGCTCGCGGTCGCGGGCGACCAGGAAGGCGCCGTTGAGGATCATCTTGTCGCCGATCGGCTTGTTGGTGCGCGAGGCGACGCAGACGCCGCTCAGGGCGTCGATGATCTCCGAGACCAGCTTCTCCGAGCGCTCCTGGAGGAGCGAGTCGACCAGCCGGCCATACTGCATGCGGGCGAAGTAGGTGGATCCCTTCTGGTGCGAGATCTCCTGGCGCAGCAGGCGGAGGTTCTCGTCGTCCTTCTCGATCTCGCGGATGATCGTGTCCGGCTCCCAGAGCACCTTGAGGCCGAACTCCAGCTTGTCCTGCATCTTCACCAGCACGTCGCGGAAGGCGTCGTAGGCGCTGCGCAGCAGCTCGACGATGTCCTCGGAGGTCTTGAAGACGGTGCTGAAGGACATCGGGATCACCGTGAAGTCGCGCATCACGACCTCGTTGACCCGCTCGTGGGCGAGCACGTTCTCGCGGGTGGGGTCGTAGACCTCCAGCGGCGTGTCGGAGACCACGGCGGCGATGTCCTTGTAGTTGACCGTGTGGACCTCGGCGGGCTCGCTGCCGATGCCGATGGGCCCGAAGCGGCAGGGATCGTTCGAGTGGATGATGCAGTAGACGTACTTGCCGCTGCGGCCGCCGGGGCGGGCGGACGCGTCCGGGAAGGCGAGGAGGTCCGACATCGGGCCGTTGGCGGACCGCGGCTCGGGCTCCCGGGCGGGCTCGCGGCCGGCGGCGGCCTGCCGGGCGCGCGGGCCCGCGGCCGTCTTCCGGGTGGCCTTCTTGGCGGCCGGAGCCGGAGCCGGCTTCTTGGCCTTGGGGCTGGCGGCGGGCTTCTTGACCGCGGCCTTCTGGGCCGCCGCCTGCTTGCCCGCCGGGCGGGCCGCCGTGGCCTTCTTCGCCGCTGGAGCGGCCGTCTTGCCGGCCTTCTTCGGGGCGGGCTTCTTCCGGGCGTCGGTCTTGTCGGCTTTGGCTTTGGCCATGGGGGCGTCGCTCTCCTGGCTAGGTCGTCTTCGCTTCGAGCTGGCGGCGGACCTCTTGCTCGAGGTCCTTGGGGAGACAGGGTTTGGTCACGACGGCGTTGCAGCCCACCTCGCGCGCCTTGTCGTGGGCGGCGGCGAGGGCGTGAGCGGTCAGGGCGATGATCGGGATGTCCCGGGTGCGGTCGTCCTGCTTCAGGCGCCGGGTGGCCTCCCAGCCGTCGATGCCGGGCAGCGAGAGATCCATCAGGATGACGTCGGGATGGAGCTCGAACGCCTTCTCCAGGGCCTCCAGCCCGTCGGCGGCGGTGGCGACGCGGAAGCCGCGGAACTCCAGGTATTCGGCGAAAATCTCGCGGCCGTGGTCGACGTCGTCGACCACGAGCACGAGCGGGGCTTGAGTCTCTCCGCGGGTCATGCCGTCCTCGGCTTGCAGGGAAGATACAGAGTGAACGTGGACCCCTCGCCCAGCTGGCTGACCAGGGTGATGCGGCCGTCGAGGATGTGGGCGAGGCGGCGGCAGATCGACAGCCCCAGCCCGGTGCCCCCCTGGCGGCGGGCGTAGGAGCTGTTGGCCTGCTCGAAGGCCTCGAAGATCGTCTTCTGGTTATCCTCCGCGATGCCGATGCCGGTGTCGGTGACGGCGATCGAGATCTCGTCGGCCCCCTTCTCGTGGTCGAGGCGGATGGCGACCGACCCCTGGGGGGTGAACTTCAAGGCGTTCGAGAGCAGGTTGAGCACGATCTGCTTGACCTTCTGGCGGTCGGTCTCGATCTCCGGCAGGTCGGGCGACAGGGCGCGCTCCACCGCCAGGCGGGTGCCGGCGATCACCGGCTCGACCTCGGTCATCACCTCGTCGATCAGCTCGGGGAGGCGGACGCACTCGATCTGCACCGGCATCTTGCCCGACTCGATGCGAGCGATGTCCAGGAGGTCGTTGATGACCGCCAGCAGGTGGCGGGCGTTGGCGTCGATGCGGCCCAGCTTGTCGTGCTGCTGGGGCGTCATGGCGCCCGAGACCCCCTCCAGCATCAGATGGGTATAGCCCATGATGGCGTTGAGCGGGGTGCGCAGCTCGTGGGAGACGTTGGCCAGGAACTGCGACTTGGCGGCGGAGGCCTGCTCGAGCTGGAAGGCCTGGCGGCGGAGCAGCTCGTTCTGCTCGGCCAGCTCGGCCGTGGCCTCGCGGACCCGCTCGCGCAGCTCCTCCGAGTGCCGGGTGACCTGCTCGTAGAGACGGGCCTTCTCCTCCGCCTCGGTGAGGTCGTGGAGAATGGTGACGATCACCATCTCCTCGCCGTGCTTGGAGGCCACCTTGCCCGAGATCGCCTCCACCGGGACGGTCTTCCCGGTCTGGGGATCGATCAGGCTCAAGGTGCGGCGCCAGTGCCCCTCCTGGCCGGCGTGCAGGCTGGAGACGAAGAGGCCGGAGACGAACGAGGTGAACACCGCGTCGTTGGTCCGCACCCGCCGCTCGACCTCGGTATTGCGGGAATCGCGCTTGCCGCGGGGGATCGTGAACATCCGCTCGGCCGGGGGGTTCATGCGCGCGATGTTCCCCTCGGCGTCGGTGACCAGGATGGGGTCGAGCACCGAGTTGAGGATCAGGTCGAGGCGGTCGCGCTCGGCGCGGGTGGCGGCCTCGGCGACCCGCAGCCGGCGGTAGTTCTCCTCGATCTCCTCGGTGGCCCGGCGCAGGTCGGTGACGTTGCGCAGCACCGAGACCACCCCGGTCTCGCCGAGGCGGATCGGCACCGGCGTGCTCAGCACCTCGAACAGGAGGTCGCGTCCCTCGGAAGGGTCGACCAGCAGCAGCTCGCGGCGGGTGGGGCCGCTCTCGGCCGCGTTGGTGAACAGCGAGGCCGAGAAGAGCATGTTGTTGAGGGCCACCGCCCGGCGCCACCCCTCGCGCTTGTCCTCGCCGGCGGTGAGCAGCATCTCGGCGCCCGCGTTGGCGACCAGGATGCGGCCGTCGGCGTCGGTCAGCAGGATGGGGTCGGTGACGGCGTTGATGATCGAGAACAGCCAGCTCCGCTCCCGCTTGTGGCGCCGCTCCTCGGCCTGGGCCCGGCGGTACCAGAGCGAGGCCAGGCGGACCCCCAGGAGCTCCGCCGCCCAGAGGATGTCATCCGGGACCGGACCGTCCTCCAGGCCGGTGAGCAGGAGCAGGCCGGGGCCGATCTCCTCCTTGGAGCCGTCCTTGGAGCCGCTGAGCGGGACGGCGTGGAACGAGAGATTGCCCAGCGGGGTCTCGACCGCCCGCAGCAGCGGCTGGCTGGAGTCGTGGAAGACCACCGGCTCGCCGCCCGAGAGGGCCACCACCAGGGGATGGGTGCGGTCTCCGAGATCGAGATTGAAGGCGTCGACCGAGGCGATCGACACCCCGATGCCGGTCAGGCCGAGCAGGCGGCCGCTCTCGCTGTCGGCCACGGCGCAGACCGCCCTCTCCACCCCCGCGTGCCGCACCAGCCAGCGCAGGGCCACCACCGCGCACGGCCGCGCCTCCTCCTCGGCGAGCAGGGCCTCGACCAGGGCCAGCTTGGGCCTGGAGCCGATGCCGCCCCCGGTCCGCGGGCGCGGGCTGGGGGACGCGTCGAGAGGCGCGATGTTGACCACCTACGGCTCCTTCATTCCTTGGTCGAAGCGCGGGTCCGGCGGGCCGGCACCGCCACCTCCTCGCGCGCCATCGAGGCGAGCTGGGCGCGCAGGGAAGCGTTCTCGGCCAGCAGATCCTCGGAGGTGCGGGATTCGAGCGCCGACGGACGGGACACCGAGGGGACGTTCGAGACCGCTTCCGAGTACTTGATATAGGTGTCGATCGAGGCGACCACGACGCGGGCCTCGACCGTCAGCAGGTCGATGCCCACCAGCGAGACGCGGACCCAGGCATCGATCACGATGCCCTTGTCGAGGACCCGGTCCAGGACGTCGATGAGACTGGTGCCACCGGAAGCACGTTCAACCGGCATGTTTATTTACCCCCTGAATTCTGCCTTTGGGATCGCGGAGCGCGGGTCCGCGTTGCCGGACGCTCCGCCTCCAACGCGAGAGAGGCCACCCTTTCTTCCAGCGCCCGCACCTGCTCTCGCAAGACTTCATTTTCCACGGTCAGCCGCCGGGCGGCCACGGAGAGATTGGGATCCTGGCGCCACCAGTCCAGCCCGATCTGCTCGGCCTTGTCGATGGAGCAGACCAGGAGCCGGATGCGGATGGTGAGCAGCTCGACCTCCGCCAGGGAGACCCGGATGTCCCCGGCGACGACCAGCCCCTTGTCGAGGACGCGGTCGAGGACGTCTACCAGCCCGGTCGAGCGGCGGTAGGTCGGTTCGATAGAAGAAGTCATTGCTCGTTCAGACAGCCTAGATTGAATCTTGAGGCGATGATCCTAGCCGACTATGGTCCCCAGTTCAATGCAAGACTTCTGCCCCGGGCCTGCTA
>JAICSG010000326.1 GCA_025937035.1 Thermoanaerobaculia bacterium
GGAGATCGTCACCCTCCCGGCCGCCATGACGCTGGAGGAATTCTCCCGCCGGTACCCGTCGACGGTGGATCTCAAGACCCTCGCCCTCATCAACCAGGCGGACGCGGCCACGGGCTTCGCCGCCGGGGATGAGCTCAAGCGGGTGGTCGGCGGAGAGCTGCCGGAGGGGGCGAAGCTATAGGAGCCGCCGCAGCCGCGCCGCCTCCGGCCCCACCGGGAGCTCCCGGCCATCCAGGCGGGAGACGGGCAGCACGCCGATCAGGCTGTTCATCAACAGGAGCCCGCGCGCGGCCTCGAGGTCCGCGAGGGCGAGCGGCCTCTCGCGGAGCGCTCCCCGTTCGAGCAGCCGGCGGCGGACGGTCCCCGGCAGGCACCCCTCGCCGGTGGGAGGGGTGAGGATCCCCTCAGGGAAGACCAGGGCGACGTTGCTCCGCGACCCCTCGGCCAGCCGGCCGTGCTCGTTGAGGAGCAGGGCCTCGAAGGCGCCCCGGGTCTCGGCTTCTCGAAGAGCCACCCGATTCGTTTGGTAGCAGAGGCTCTTCAGGCCGGCTACGGGTGAGCGGGAGTCGATCCGGTGATCTGAGAGCAGGACGGCGGTGACGGTCTCCCCCGGAGGCTCGTAGAGAGAGGTGGTGATCAGGCGGGTGGGGCCGGCGGCGGTCCCCCGCGAGACGGTGAGCCGCAGCCGGGCCAGGGGCCGGGGGGCCGCCTTGGCCACCTCAGTCACGGCGCGCCCGAGGTCGCAGCGGCTCTCGGGGATCGCGATCCCCAGCCGTTCCAGGCCGGCGAGGAGGCGGTCGAGGTGCGCGGAGAGGTCGCGCGGCCTGCCGTCGTCCACCCGCAGGGTCTCGAAGAGACCGTCGCCGAAGAGGAAGCCGGCGTCGTCCGGGGCGATCCGGACCTCTTCGAAGGGGACGAGCCGTCCGTTCCAGTACGCGGGGATTATCAGGCTCATCCCGGCTCGCCTGCGCCCAGGGCGGTGAGGAAGGCGCGGGCCTTGGCCGCGCTTTCAGCGAATTCGAGCTCGGGGTCCGAATCGGCCACCACGCCGCAGCCGGCGTGATAGACGATCCGGCCGTGGGAGGCGGCGGCGGTGCGGATGCCCACCGCCAGCTCCAGATCGCCGTTCAGGGAGATCGACCCCACCGCTCCCATGGCCGGGCCGCGCCGCCGTTCCTCTTCGGCGGCGATGGCCACCATGGCCTGGATCTTGGGTGCGCCGGTGATCGAGGCGGGGGGGAAGGCGGCGCGGAGGAGCTCCGGCGGGCCGACGTCCGGCCGCAGCCGCCCGCGCACCGTGGAGACCGTGTGGTGGAGGGTCGGCAGGCTCATCAGCTCGGCGTGACCCGCCACCTCGACGCTGCCGGTGGCGCAGACCCGCCCGAGGTCGTTGCGGACCACGTCCACGATCATGGTCAGCTCGGCGCGGTCCTTCCCGCTCTCCAGGAGCTCGCGGACGAGCGCCCGATCCTCCCGGGGATTGGCCCCGCGCGGCCGGGTCCCCTTGATCGGCCGCGACTCCACCTCGCCGCCGCCCACCGCCAGGAACAGCTCGGGGGAGATCGAGAGCACGGCGCGCCCCTTCCCGAGGTCGAGGAAGGCGCCGTAGGCGGCCGGGCTGGCGGCGCGCAGGCGGTGATAGAGCGGCCAGAGATGGGCCGGATCGATCTCCGCCTCCAGACGGCGGCAGAGGTTCATCTGGAAGATCTCCCCCGAGGCGATGCGCTCGACGATCCGCGTCACCGCCGCCTCATAGCCCCCGCGGCTGGGGCGGCTGATCACGCCGTCCCTGGCGAGAGGGCCTTCCGAAATCCCGGGCCCGCTCCGCCGGCGGGCGGCGGCCAGGAGCTCCTCGGCTTCGACGGCCGGCCAGTCGCGCCAGGCGCCGGTGGCGTCCAGAGACCAGCTCCGGCCGTCCCAGCGCAGGGCGGCGTCGTAGAGGGAGAGGTGGAGATCGGGGAGGCCGAGGTCGTCCTCCGGCGGCGGAGGAAGGGACTCCAGCTCTCCCCCCAGCTCGTAGCCGAGATAGCCCACCAGGGTGGCTCCGGTCCCTCCCCAGACCGCGAAGGCCGCGTCCAGCAGGTCGAAGCCGGAGGCGGCGAAGCTGGCGCGCCCCGCGGGGCCGCTCACCGTGGCCCGGCCGCCGCGGACAGCGAGCGTCGCCAGCGGCCGGGAATAGAGGCGGTGCGCGGTCAGGGCGCCGTCCAGCCAGGAGAAGCCCGGCCGCTCCCGCAGCTCCTCGGCGACCTGATCGGGGCTGGGCGGTCCCTTGGGGCCGGGGACCCGCAGGGGCGTCTTCGATCCTCGCGAGCCCGGACGGGGCGGCGGGAGCACGGCCTGGAGCCGCCGGACGAGCCGCTCGCGCCGTTTCCCGGAGGGGCGGTCGGACCACATGAGAGCGCCGCGGTCAGCGGGAGGTGGTGTCGACCCGCAGCCGCTCGGCCGCGGCCACGTCCGAGAGCAGGTCCGCCCACTTCCCGGCGTCGGGAGCGGGCCGGGGCGGATCGATCAGGTGCGACTCCGTATAGGCGTAGTTGATGGGAAGGACGTAGGCGGTGCCCTGTTGGATCGCCATCAGCCCCACGACCCGCCCCTGGGAGTCGAGCACCGGGCCGCCGTCGCTGCCGGAGGGCGGATTGGCTTCGAGGGCCAGGTAGGCGACCCCCTGGAGCTGCCGGGTGGTGGCGCCGAGCGTCCCCTCCTGGAGGATCGGCGGGCCGTCGGTGGGGACCGGAAAGTAGAGCCGGTCGCCGCCCCGCACGGTCAGGACGTCGCCGAGCTGGAGGGGCTCCGCCTTGGCATCGGGGACGCTCACCAGGGTCAGACCGGTCCCGTCGTCTCGCTTGGCGACCTCGGCGTCGGCGGGGACACCGCGGGTGAGGGCCACGCCGGGAGCGACCAGGAAGCCGGAGATCAGCCGGCCGTCCGCGGCATGAAACGTCATCACCGCGGGCAGGGTCAGGGCGGACAGCTCCTGGAGGGTGAGGGTCCCGGGCCAGGGGCTCTTCGTGGCGGCGGCCACGGCGGGCCTGGGCCGGTAGAGGGTGGGGCGGTCCGGGTCCGTCCTGGAGCGCATCCCCAGCAGCAGGGCCAGTAGGGCCGCCGCGCTCAAGGCCGCCGCCAGGAGCCCCCGGCGCCGCGAGGGGGGAGGCGGCTCGGCCTGCACCTTGGCGAGGTCCGCGTGGAGGCCCAGGCCGGCCAGCCGCTCGTTCAGCCGGTGGGCGGCGAGGCGCGAGGTGGCCCGCGCCAGCACGGGCCGGTCGGAGCCCAGGGTCTGTTGCAGGGTGGAGAAGGGGAGCGCCGGCGGGCCGAAGGCGGCGATCTCGCGCGCCAGCCCGTACCGGGCCCGGGGCTCGGCGATGGGCGCCGCGAGCACCACGTCGACCAGGAGGCTCTCCTGGCAGACGGGGCAGGCCTTCAGCGAAAGGGCGGCGGGTTCGCCGCAGCACGGGCAGGGCTCCCGCTGTGCATCGGACATCGCGAGGATTGTATATCGCTACTTGCTTTTCGGTGCCGCCGTCTTCAGCCGCTCCAGCACGCGGGTGGCGATCTGGCGCGCGCGGTCGAGCTGATCGGTGCCGTCCGGGCTCTGCACGGTGATGATGAGCTGGAGGTTTCCCGTCGCCACGTGGAGCTGCTGGATGCGCCCGCCCACCCAGAGGGCGGCGTCCCCCAGCCCCTTTACGTCCTGCACCTTGCCGGCGGACATCGAGCTGAGGGCCGAGCGGCTGGATTCCAGGAAGTCCCGGGCCGCCGAGGGGCTGCGATGCGGCCGGATGAGCAGGCTCAGGATGCGGGGCTGGTCGAGGCTGCCGCTGTTGTAGATGCACTCCAGGGGGTTGCGCCCCTTGGCCTCGTCGATGGTGCTGCTCATGGCGGCGAGGGTCTCGCCGGCGATGGCCTGGGCGTCCTGGTCGGTGAAGAGCTGGCAGGCGTCGACCTTGAGCGGCGGGCTGGGCCTGGAATCGGCGCCGCCGCGGCAGCCCGCGAGCAAGGCGAGCGTGGCGGATACCGCGGCGGCGAGCAGGAGCGGCGCGATGCGGAGCCGGGCAGACGTGGTCACTGGAATCCCTCCCTGGGTCTCTCAGGGAGGGATTCTATCCCGGCCTCACTGGATCTCGATCGTGCGCCCCTGGCGCTGCTCCCGCTGCGGCAGGGGGATCGTGACCTCCAGGACCCCGTCCTTGAAGTTGGCCCGCGCCTGCTCGGGGTTGGCCCCCTGGGGGAGCGGGACGGTGCGGTAGAACTGGCCGTAGCTGCGCTCGCTGCGATAGATCCCGCCCTCGTTCTGCTCCTGCTCCTGGCGCCGTTCCCCGCGCAGGACGAGGAAGTCGTCGTGGATCTCCAGGTGGACGTCCTCCTTCCGCATCCCGGGCAGGTCCGCGCAGACCACGAGGTTGCCGCCCCGCTCCGAGACCTCGACCTGGGGATACCAGAAGCCCTGGGACGGCGCCATCCCGGCGCTCGGCGGGGGCGCGGCGAGGGCCGAGGACCGCGGACGGCTCAGGCCACCGCCGGTGAAGTCGTTGAAGAGGTGGCTCATCTGGTCCACCATCGAGCGCATCATCCCGAAGGGGTCCCCGAGCATGGAGAAGGGGCTCATGTACGAGCCACCGCGCCGGGTCACCCCCATCGACGATCCGCCGCCGCTCGGGGCCGGGGAGCCGGTGCCCGGAATGGCGGTGGTGGTGCCGCTCGTCGAGGGTCGGCTCGCGGTCGAGGTGCCTGTGGCGCCGCTCCCCATCGTGTTCGCGGCCGGAGCGCCGCCCGCCTGGGGCGAGCCGGCCGCGGCCTGCGTCTGGTGGTGCTCCGGGCCCGGGGTGGCCGTCGCGGTGCCCGTCTGGGCCGTATCCTTCATCTCAGCGGTGTCTGTGGGCATGATCATCCTCCTTTCACCCGCTTCGATTGCAAGAACGGCTCCATGAGATATAAAGGGATTCGGGGGTTGTGGGGATGGATGAGCGCCAACAGCTACGCCTGAGCGTCCTGGACCAGTCGCCGATCGCGGAAGGCTCCACGGGCGGCGACGCGCTGCGAAATTCGATCGATCTGGCGCGCTGGACCGACGGGCTCGGCTACCACCGCTACTGGGTGGCCGAGCACCATGGAACGCCCATGCTGGCCTGCGCCAGCCCCGAGGTGCTCATCGGCACGATCGCGGCCGCCACCTCGCGGCTGCGGGTGGGGAGCGGCGGCGTCATGCTCCCGCACTACAGCCCGTTCAAGGTCGCCGAGGCGTTCAGCATGCTGAGCGGCCTCTTCCCCGGGCGGATCGACCTCGCCGTCGGCCGGGCGCCGGGGTCGGACCAGTTGACCGCCATGGCGCTCCAGCGCGACCGCCGGCAGCTCGCGCC
>JAICSG010000251.1 GCA_025937035.1 Thermoanaerobaculia bacterium
ATCAACACCAGCTTCCAGGGGACGGCGCAGGCCTTCCAGTCGTCGCTCCAGGGGCTGGGGCTGCTGCTGGTGATGGCCATCCTGGTGATCTACCTGGTGCTGGGCATCCTCTACGAAAGCTTCATCCACCCGCTGACCATCCTCTCGGCGCTGCCGTTCGCCGGCTTCGGGGCCCTGGTGACTCTGATGGTCTTCCGCACCGAGCTTTCGATGTACGCTTTCGTGGGGATCATCCTGCTGGTCGGCCTGGTGAAGAAGAACGGCATCATGATGGTCGACTTCGCCATCCAGGCCCAGCGGGACAAGAAGCTGACCCCGGCCGAGGCGATCTACGAGGCCTCGGTGGTGCGCTTCCGGCCGATCATGATGACCACCATGGCGGCCCTGATGGGCACGCTGCCGATCGCCCTGGGGCTCGGGGCCGGCGCCGAGTCGCGCCCCCCACGGGGTCGAGCGGTGGTGGGCGGCCTGCTCTTCTCGCAGCTCCTGACGCTGTTCGTGACGCCGGTCTTCTATGTGTATATGGACTCTCTCCAGGGGCGGCTCTCCCGGACCTTCCGCCGCTCGCGGCGCACCGCGGAAGAGGAAGAGGAACAGATCGTGCTAGAGCCTGCTCTGGAGGACGCGCGCGCCACGCGGTGAGCGCGCGCCTGGGGCCGCGAAATGTAAGGCATGTAAAAAATGGGAGGGGAATGCGCGATCCGGGAAACCTCTCCCGGGCCGCTGCGTTCTGAGACGACATGGACCCACTCGAGAACAATCACAAGCAGCGCAGGTTCCTCATCATCGCCATCGTCGTGGTGGTGGGGGTCCTGGTCGGGCTTTTCTTCTTCCGGCGCGGCAAGGACAAGGGCGGTGACAAGTACCGCACCGAGGCGGTCAGCACCGGGAACATCACGGCGACCATCAACGCCACGGGGACCCTCTCCGCCGTCACCACGGTCCAGGTCGGCAGCCAGGTCTCCGGCATCATCGCCAGGCTCTACGCCGACTTCAACAGCCAGGTGAAGCAGGGGCAGCTCCTCGCCGAGCTCGATCCCACCCCCTTCCAGCAGACCGTCGAGCAGCGCAAGGCCGACGTCACCAAGGCGCAGGTCGAGGTGGCCAACACCAAGGTCACCTACGACCGCCAGAAGCGGCTGGCCGACGCGGGCCTGATCGCGCTGTCCGACCTCGACGCCGCCAAGGCGGCCTACGATGGCGCGCGCGCGGGGCTCGCCCAGTCCCAGGCGGCGCTCAAGCAGGCGCAGACCAACCTCGGCTACACCAAGATCTTCTCGCCCATCGACGGCCAGGTGGTGGCCCGCCAGTACGACATCGGCCAGACGGTCGCCGCCTCGTTCTCGGCCCCCACCCTGTTCACCATCGCCAAGGACCTCACCAAGATGCAGGTGCAGGCCGACGTCGATCAGTCGGACATCGGCCAGATCAAGGTCGGCGAGCCGGCGCACTTCACGGTCGACGCCTACCCCGACCAGACCTTCCGGGGGCAGATCTCCCAGGTGCGCTTGAACGCCACGGTCTCCCAGAACGTCATCACCTATCCGGTGATCATCGAGGTGCCCAACCCCGACCTCAAGCTGCGCCCCAGCATGACGGCCAACGTCACCATCGACGTCGCCCACGCGCGGGACGTGCTGCGGGTGCCCAACGCCGCCCTGCGCTTCCGGCCAGAGACGACGGCATCGGAAGGCGGCCAGCAGGCCGGCGGCGGCCGGAGCGGCGGCTCGCGGGCCGGCTCCGAGCAGGCGGCGGGCCAGCAGCCCCCGGGCGGCGGCTCCTTCCGGCAGCGCGCGGCCGGCGGCGAGGGACAGCCGGGTGGTCCGGGCGGCCCTGGCGGCTCCGGCAATGGCGAGCGGTCCGGCAACTGGCGCGGACGCCGGCAGCAGCAGGGGCAGACCGTCTACGTCCTCAACCCGGCCGCCGAGGACAAGAAGAGCGAGCTGCGCCCGGTGCAGATCCGCACCGGCATCACCGACGGCCGCTACACCCAGGTGCTGGGGGTGATCTCCGGCACGCTCAACCCCGGCGATCTGGTGGTCACCGGAACCGCCACGGTCAAGGTCGAGCAGCAGCCGGGCGCCACCAACCGCGGTCCGCGCGGCTTCGGGCGCTTCTGAGGACGCCATGAGCGCACCCCAGAATGCCGCTCCGGTCATCGAGATCCGGGACCTGACCAAGGTCTACCGGATGGGCGACGTCGAGGTACACGCCCTCAAGGGGGTGAGCCTGACGGTCGAGCAGGGCGATTTCGTGGCCATCATGGGGCCCTCCGGCTCCGGCAAGTCGACGCTGATGAACATCATCGGCTGCCTCGACCGGCCGACCGCGGGCACTTACCGCCTCGACGGCATCGACGTCTCCCGCCTCGACCGCGACGACCGGGCCGAGATCCGCAACGCCAAGATCGGCTTCGTCTTCCAGAGCTTCAACCTGCTGGCGCGCACCCGGGCCACCGAGAACGTCGAGCTCCCCCTGCTCTACGGCAACCTCGGCCTCACCGCCCCCGAGCGCGCCAAGCGGTCCCGCGATGCCCTCGCCCGCGTGGGGCTCGCCGGCCGCGAGGACCACTACCCCTCGCAGCTCTCCGGCGGCCAGCAGCAGCGGGTGGCCATCGCCCGCGCCCTGGTCACCGATCCGGCGATCCTGCTCGCCGACGAGCCGACCGGCAACCTCGACTCGCGCACCTCCGAGGAGGTCATCGGCATCTTCCAGGAGCTCAACGACGCCGGCAAGACGGTCGTCCTGATCACCCACGAGCCGGACATCGCCGCCCACGCCCGGCGGGTCGTCTACGTGCGCGACGGCCTGATCTGGCGCGACGAGAGGATCGTCCAGATGCGGGCCAAGCACCCGGACGCCGCCGCCGGCGAGCCCGTGGCCTTCCCCTTCCCCATCGCGGCACCCGAGGAGGTGGTCCGGTGAAAGTCACCGCCATGCGTCTGCTGAACATCACCAAGGTGGGCCTGATGGCCATCGCGCGCAACAAGATGCGCTCGCTGCTCACCATGTTGGGGATCATCATCGGCGTCGCCTGCGTGATCACCATGGTGGCGGTGGGCACCGGCGCGTCGAGCTCCATCCAGGCGACCATCAACTCGCTGGGCTCGAACTTCATCATGGTCTTCCCCGGCGCCGCGATGTCCGGCGGCATGCGCTCCTTCACCGGCGAGTCCAAGCTGACCCCGGAGGACGCGCTGGCGATCAAGGCCGAGTGCCCGGCCGTCGCCTACGTCTCGCCCGGCGCCCGCACCAACGCCCAGATCGTGGCGGGGGAGCAGAACTGGGGGACCCAGGTCTGGGGAGTGGACGTCGACTGGCCCTTCATCCGCGCCTGGAACGTGGCGGACGGCGACTTCTTCACCGACGTCGACGTGCGCTCCTCGGCCAAGGTCGCCGTGCTCGGCTCCACGGTGGCCGAGAATCTCTTCCCCAACGGCGACGCGGGGGGCTCCACCATCCGCATCAAGCACGTCCCCTTCAAGGTGGTGGGCGTGCTCGAGCGCAAGGGGGGGAACATGATGGGGCAGGACCAGGACGACCAGATCATCGCCCCCTATACGACCGTGATGAAGCAGCTCATGGGCTCGCCGCGGATCAACATGGTCTACGTCTCGGCCCGCTCCGCCGACCAGGTCGGCCAGGCGCAGATCGAGATCGAGGCCCTGCTGCGCCAGCGCCACCGCCTGGGGCCCGGCCAGGAGAGCGACTTCAACATGCGCTCGCAGGAGGAGATCGCCTCGACCTCGGCGCAGACCTCGCGCACCCTGTCGATCCTGCTCGGCTCGGCCGCCGCCATCTCCCTGCTGGTGGGGGGGATCGGGATCATGAACATCATGCTGGTCTCGGTCACCGAGCGCACCCGCGAGATCGGCGTCCGGCTGGCGATCGGCGCCAAGGGGCGGCACGTCCTGCTGCAGTTCCTCCTGGAGGCGATCGCGCTCTCGGTGGTGGGCGGCGGCATCGGCGTGGCGCTGGGGCTGCTCATCCCCCACCTGGTGACCCGCTTCGCCGGCATGCCGACGCAGGTGAGCACGGGGTCGGTCCTCCTCGCCTTCGGCTTCGCCGCCGCCATCGGGGTCTTCTTCGGCTTCTACCCGGCGCGCAAGGCCTCGCGGCTCGATCCCATCGACGCCCTGCGGTACGAGTAGCCGGATCGCGCTTTCACGGGCATAATCCTCCCAGGGCAACCCTATACAACCCAAGGAGGGTGAGCATGTCCAGAAAGTGGATCGGGATCGTTGCATTGGTGGCGATTCTCCTCGGATCTCTCGGCCTGCCCGCGCGGGCGGCGCAGCCGAAGACCTATCAGGTGACCGGGCCGGTGCTCGAGCTGACCAGCGACATGATCGTGGTCAAGAAGGGGAACGACCGCTGGGAGATCGCGCGGAACGCCGACACCAAGGTCACCGGCGACCTCAAGGTCGGCGCCACGGTCACCATCCAGTACCGGATGACCGCCGCCGCCATCGACGTCAAGGCCGACAAGGGCGCCGCCAAGAAGGAAGCGAAGCCCAAGAAGGGCGCCGCCAAGGGATAGCGCCCCGCGTTTGACGGACGGCTGGAGCGCGGTTAGAGTCTCCCTCGCAACCGCGCTCCAAGCCGACCATGCCCAACCGACCCGCCGATCCGGTCCGCGTCGCCCGCTGGGGGCTCTTCGTCCTCACCTTCGTCAACCTGTTCAACTATCTCGACCGCTTCATCCTCGCCGCGGTCGTCGAGAGCCTCAAGAAACCCTTCCCCCAGGGGCTCGCCCTCTCCGACACCCAGCTCGGAGCGCTCGCCACCGGCTTCATCCTGGTCTACATGCTGACCTCGCCCATCTTCGGCACCCTCGGCGACCGGGGCGGCCGGCCGCGGCTGATCGCGGCCGGGGTCGCCATCTGGAGCGTGGCCACCGCCCTGGGCGCCCTCGCGAAGGGGTTCGCCAGCCTGTTCCTGGCCCGCTCCACGGTGGGGGTGGGGGAGGCGGCCTACGGCACGGTGTCGCCGGCCCTGCTCGCCGACTACTTCCCCGTCGAGCAGCGCGGCCGGGTGTTCGCCGTCTTCTCCGCCGCCATCCCGATCGGCTCGGCCGCCGGCTACATGCTCGGCGGGTACGTCGACAGCCACCTGGGATGGCGGGCGGCCTTCTTCGTGGCCGGCGTCCCCGGCCTGCTGCTCGCCTGGCTCACCTCGCGCCTGCTCGATCCGCCGCGCGGCGCCCAGGAGGGGGGGACGGCCCACGCGGCCGGGCACGGGGTGGCGCTGGGCCGGCAGGCGCTCGCCGCCTACACCGGCCTGCTCCGCAACGTCCCCTATACCCTGACCGTCCTCGGCTACGCCGCCTATACCTTCGCCCTCGGCGCCCTGGCCTTCTGGACCCCGGCTTTCCTGGAGCGCGAGCGGGGGCTGACGCACGCCGACGCCACGGTGCAGTTCGGGGCGATCGTGGTGGTCACCGGGTTCGTGGGCACCTTCGTGGGCGGCTGGGTGGGCGACCGCCTGCTGCCCCGCTTCCGGGAGGCCTATCTCTGGGTGTCGGGAATCGCCACGCTCGCCGCCGTCCCCTTCGCCTGGATGGCCTTCACCGCCCACGGCCGCGGCGCCTACACGACGGCGATCGTGATCGCCGAGATCCTGGTCTTCTTCTCGACCGGGCCCGTCAACTCGGCGATCATCAACGTGGTCGAGCCCGAGCGGCGGGCCACGGCGGTGGCGCTGTCGATCCTCGCCATCCACCTGCTGGGGGACGTCCCCTCGCCGCCGCTGATCGGCCTGGTCTCCGATCACTCCTCGCTCGGCCGCGCCCTGCTGATCCTCCCCGCCGCCTTCGGCGTCAGCGGCCTGATCTGGATCTGGGCTGCCTGGCGAGGGGAGACCCTCACTCCCCCAACCCCCTCTCTCCCGGCCCTCCACCCACCCCAGCCGGGGAGAGAGGGGGCTCAAAGCAAGCCGAGCTGACTTTCTCCCTCTTCTCCCCGGAAGGGTGGGTGGAGGGATGGGAGAAGAGGGCCGGGGTGATGAGGGGTCTTCAGCTCAGGAACTTCGCGAACGCGTCCGGGTGGATCCCCCAACTGAAGAAGCCGGCGAGCCCCATCACCACTCCGAAGGCGGCGAAGAGGATCGCCACCCCCACCAGCCACTTCTTCCTGGTCAGGGCGCTCACGCCGAGCAGGGCGATCGAGATGCTGATCGCCGCCTCCGACATGTCGAACTGGTCGTCGTGCACGTTCAGGCTGTCGTAGTCCTTCTCGGCGCCTTCCGCCACCTTCTTGATCTCCTCCTTCTGCTGCTCGTACTTCTTCACGTTCGCCGTGTAGATGGCGATCTCCTTGTCGAGCGGGCCGATTCC
>JAICSG010000400.1 GCA_025937035.1 Thermoanaerobaculia bacterium
AGCTGATCGACCACGGACTGGAGGAGATGGGCGAGAGCACCGGCGAGAAGGGGGAGCCGCAGCTCGTGCTCCGCTGCGCCTTCGCCGACTTCGGCCAGCTCCAGAAAGCCCTGGAGGACCGCGGCATCACCCCCCTCTCCGCCGAGTCCGAGTACATCCCGGTGACCCCCATGGAGCTGCCGGAGAGCCAGGCCTCCGAGGTGCTCAGCCTGGTCGACCGGCTGGAACAGGACGAGGACGTCCAGAAGGTGTTCCACAATCTGGCTTAGTAGCGAAGCAAAAAAGGCAGGGCGCTTGCGCTGACCCTGCCTCGGAACGCCTTGCGGCGGATATGTCGGAATTGGTTGCGGGGGCAGGATTTGAACCTGCGACCTTTGGGTTATGAGCCCAACGAGCTACCAGACTGCTCCACCCCGCGTCAGTGTTTCCTCGCCTCCATCGGAGGCGGGAGGTGATCCTCCCACAAAAACACGAGGAGGTCAACGGGCATTCCCTACTCGATGTATCCCAGCGACCTCAGCCTCTTCTGAGCCTCCCGCGCCGCGTCCACCGCCCCCTTCCCCTCGTGCTGGGCCAGCCAGGCGGCCAAGGCGTCCCGCAGGCGGGCGTAGGTCCGGCGGTCGGCGGAGAGGATGTTCCTGGTCTCCCCCGGATCGGCCTGAAGGTCGAACAGCGCCGGCGGCTTCCCACCGAGATCCTGGATCAGCTTGAAGCGGCCGTCCGAGACGCTCCGCAGATCCCCCATCAGGCCGTACTGGAGCTCTTCCGGCCCTATCTGCCCGTCGACTTCCTCGCGCAGGCTCGCCCCGTCGAAGCGGTCCCCCCTGGCGGCCCCCAGGTAGTCGAGGATCGTGGGGACGAGGTCGAGATTCTGGACGGGCCGCGAGACGGTCTTCCCCCCGACGCCAGGGATCCGCACCAGCATCGGTACGTGGGCCGAGGTGTCGAAGAGGTTCCGGCAGTGCTTGACGTCCCCATGCTCCAGAAACTCTTCCCCATGGTCCGCCGTGAGCACGATCAGCGAATTGTCCAGCAGCCCGGCCTCGCGGATCGACCGCAGCAGCTCCGCGAATTGGGAGTCGAAGTAGGCGACCTCCTCGTCGTAGAGGTCCTTGAGGTATTGGAGATCGGCCGGGGTAAGGCCGGGGTTGGGCTTGCCCTTGTAGAGCCAGTCGCCAATCGGGTTCGGGTCCCCCTTGCGTACCCACTCCTTGTCCGGGGTGCCGGTGGCGAAGCGGTGCTTCCAGGATTCGGGCGGCCGGTAGGGGCCGTGGGGGTCGATGTAGTGGAGATAGAGAAAGAGCGGCTTCTTCCCCTGCCGCAGATGGGCCGTGGCCTCATTGTTCACGCAGTCGGCGTGCTGCCAGACGCAATCCTCCTGGAAGACGTCGAAGCCGCGGTCGAATCCCCCCTTGGGATTGAAGCGGCTGGGCGACTTGCGCACCACGGCGCTGGCGGAGACGGCCACCGTATGAAAGCCGCGGGAGTGGAGGATCTCGGCGAGCGACGGGATTCCCGCCGGGATGCCCAGGGCCTGGTCCGGCTGGCCCAGGAAGGCCGCGGGCCAGCGGGAGGTGAGGATCGAGTTGGCCGAGGGGAAGGTGCAGGCCGACTGGCTGCGGGCGTTCTTGAATTGGACGCTCTCGCGGGCGAAGGCGTCCAGGTTGGGGCTGGTCGGCCGGGCGTACCCCCAGGCGTTCAGGCGGTCGGCCCGCAGGGTGTCCACGAGGATGAGGATCACGTTGCGCGGGCGCGGCGGCTCCCGGTGGCAGGAGAGCGCGAAAAGGGCAAGCGTGAGGGCCGCGATCCCCCTCCAATGACGGATTTCAGGCATCGGCTTTGCTGTGAATTCTTTCCGTTTCGCCTGTTTCCTTGATTGATCCCTTGAAAGTGCTTGAGCGGCGGGGGTTTTGCAGATAACCTTTCCGCCGGAGTCTAGCGGAAAAATCTGCGGGAGGAGAGGGATGTTCTGTATCGAAGAGATCGTCGCTCGCGAGATCCTGGACTCGCGGGGGAATCCGACCCTGGAGGTCGATTGCGTCCTCGACGGCGGGGTCGGCGGCCGGGCGGCGGTGCCGTCCGGGGCCTCGACCGGCAGCCGGGAGGCGCTGGAGCTGCGCGACGGCGGCAAGCGGTACCAGGGCAAGGGGGTGCGGAAGGCCATCGCCAACGTGGCGGACGAGATCGCCCCGCGGCTGCGCGGCCTCGACGCCCGTGATCAGGCGCGCATCGACCGCGCCCTCATCGAGCTCGACGGCACGCCGGGCAAGAGCAACCTCGGCGCCAACGCCATGCTGGGGGTCTCGCTGGCCGTGGCCCGCGCCGCGGCCGAGGCGAGCGGCCTGCCGCTCTACGCCTACGTGGGGGGCCCCGCGGCCACGGTGCTGCCGGTGCCGCTGCTCAACGTGCTCAACGGCGGCGCCCACGCCGACAACTCGGTCGACATCCAGGAGTTCATGCTGGTGCCGATCGGCTTCGACCGCTTCTCCGAGGCGATCCGCGCCGGGGTCGAGATCTACCACACCCTCAAGGGGGTGCTGAAGAAGGCGGGCCTGGTCACCGCGGTGGGCGACGAGGGGGGCTTCGCTCCCAATCTCAAGAGCAACCGCGAGGCTCTCGACCTGCTGGTGCAGGCGATCGAGAAGGCCGGCTACAAGCCCGGCACCCAGATCGCCCTGGCCCTCGACGTGGCCGCCAGCGAGCTGGTCGAGGAGAGTGAGAAGACGGCCAAGAAGGGGAGCGAGAAGAAGAAGGCCAAGGGGGGCACGCGCTACGCCCTGGCCGGCGAGGGGCGGACCGGCCTCTCCAGCTCCGACCTCATCGCCCTCTACCGCGAGTGGCTGGACGCCTATCCGCTGGTCTCCATCGAGGACGGCTTGGCCGAGGGGGACTGGGAGGGGTGGAAGGAGATGACCGCCGAGCTTGGGAGCCGGGTGCAGATCGTGGGCGACGACCTGTTCGTCACCAACCCGGAGATCCTCACCCGGGGGATCGCCGAGGGGCTGGCCAACGCATTGCTGGTCAAAGTCAACCAGATCGGCACGCTCACCGAGACGCTGGAGGCGGTGGAGATCGCCAAGACCCACGCCTACTCGAACATCCTGAGCCACCGGTCGGGGGAGACGGAGGACACCACCATCGCCGATCTCGCGGTCGCGACAAGGGCGGGGCAGATCAAGACGGGTGCCCCCTGCCGCAGCGACCGGGTCGCCAAATACAACCGCCTCCTGCGCATCGAAGAGGAGCTGGAGGGCGTGGCCACCTATCCCGGGGCCAAGGCCTTCCCCCGTTGGTCCCCGTGATCCGGTCCGACGCGCCCACCCGGAGCGATTCCTTCCGCCCCGTTCTGGGCGCGGCCGTCCTGCTCGCTTTCGCGCTGCTGGCCATCGCCGCCCTGAAGAGCAATCGGGACCTTCAGGCGGCGCGCTCCCGCGAGCGGACGCTCAAGGAGAAGATCGCCGCCACCCGCGCCGAGAGCGAGCGGCTGCAGGTGCGCATCGACCGCCTGCGCCACGATCCCGGCATGCTGGAGAAGCTGGCCCGGGAGGACCTGGGGCTGGTCCGCCCGCGCGACGTGGTGATCGAGCTCCCCGACCCCAAGGCGGCCCCCGTGTCTCCGGCTCCTCCGGCGCCCGTGGCTCCCAAACCTCCGGCGGCGCAGGCGGTGCCGGCGGCGAATCCGGTCGGGCCTGCTCGATGAAAGCAGCGTGGCATCTTCCTACCCTGGCGGCGGCATTGCTGCTGTCTTCTGTCTCCGCTCAGGCGGCCGCCCCACCGGTGCCGCGCGCGGTCGTGATGGACAATCCGCGCGATGCCAGGCATCCGGCCGCCAACCGTCAGGTGCTGATCCCGAGCGGTGGCGTCGGCATGAACGCGCTGTTCTTCCTGGCGGCCGGCAGCGGTCCCAAACCGACTCTGTTGCTGCTGCACGGCCTGCCCGGCAACGAGCAGAATCTCGACCTGGCGCAGGCGATCCGGCGCGCCGGCTGGAATGTGCTGACGATGCACTACCGCGGCAGTTGGGGCTCGCCCGGCGCGTTCAGCATCGCTGGCGCGGTCGAGGATGCCGAAGCGGCGATGGCCTTCCTGCGCAAGCCCGAGAATGCCGCGAAGTACGGCATCGATACACGCCGCATCCTGATCGGCGGCCATAGTATGGGTGGCTTCGCGGCGGCGCGCTACGCGGCCGCGTACCAGGACGTGGCGGGCGTGGTGCTGATCGATGCCTGGAACGTGGGCGCCGACGGCAAGGACCTGCGGGCCCATCCCGAAAGGCGGGCTGCGGCCATCGCGGAGATCGGCGACGATTTCGGCAACAGCCTGGCCGGCACCGATCCGGCGCGTCTGGCCGAGGAGATCGAGCACCATGCCGAGGACTGGGATCTGCTGGCGCTGGCGCCGGCGCTGGCGATGCACCCCACGCTGGTGATCGGCGCCACCCATGGCGGCGGGGCCTCGAACAAGGCGCTGGCCGACGCGATCCGCGCTCAGCGCAAGGGTCCGGTCAGCAGCATGACCCTCGACAGCGACCACAGCTTCGCCGACCACCGCATCGCCCTGTCGGCCGCCGTCGTTGACTGGCTGCAGCACCAGGCGGCCCCCGGCGCGGCCGGCAAAAAATAAGCGCCGCCCTGTGGTACCCTCCGGCCTCTCGCCAATCTTGTAGTGAGCCAGGACCCCGTAGGAAGCAGCACCCAGTGAGCCGGAAACCATGAGGCGCGACCTGCGGGCGAGCCTGCTCGTCGGGCTCTGCTGCCTGCTGGTCTACAACGCCAACGG
>JAICSG010000619.1 GCA_025937035.1 Thermoanaerobaculia bacterium
AGACGCCCCACGGGGCGTCTCTACATTCATGGCGCTGTTTCCGTCCCCAGGATCTGCAGCAGCGGCTTGTCCCGCCCGTAGAGGTCGTCCCGGAGCTGCACCGTCCCGGCGTCGTCCACCCAGGCGGTCCAGTAGACGAGGTGGACCGGCAGGGGCCTGGGGATGGTGATCCAGGTCTCGCGTCCCTTGTCGATCGTGGCGGCGATCTTCTCGGGCGTCCATTTGGGATCGTCCTGCAACAGGTACTCGGCCAGCTCGACCGGCTTCTCGATGCGGATGCAGCCGTGGCTGAAGCCGCGCACCGTGCGGCTGAACAGGGAGCGCGACGGCGTATCGTGTAGATAGACGTTGAAGCGGTTGGGGAACAGGAACTTGACCCGCCCCAGGGCGTTCTTGGGGCCGGGCCTCTGCCGCACCTCGGTCCCCCGGACTTCCAGCCCCTCTTTCCCGGCATAGCCCGGCTCGCGCGCGATCTTCGGCAGGACCTCTTTGCGGGCGATGTCCGGCGGCACGTTCCAGTAGGGGTTGAGGACCACGTTGGTCATCCGGCCGCTGAACATCGGGGTGCGGGTGGTGGGCTTGCCGGCGACGACCTTCATGGAGAGGGCGGGCTGGCCGTTCTCGATCAGGTCCAGATGGAAGCCGGCGATGTTCACCATGATGTAGCGCTCCCCCAGATCACGCGGCAGCCAGCGCCAGCGGTCGAGGTTGATCTCGATCTGCCGGACCCGCTGCCCGGCTGGCACGTTGAGGGCCGCCAGAGTCCCCTTGCCCAGCTTGCCGTCGGCATCGAGGCCGTGCTGATCCTGAAACTTGACCAGGGCCGCCTGGAGAGGGGCGTCGAAGAGATCCCTGGCTTCGGCGGGCGAAGCGTTCGGCGCCAGCTCTCCCGAAGCTTCGAGACGGGCGCGCAGGGCGGCCACGCGCTCGCCGCGGTCGCCGGGCTTCAAGGGCGGCCCCTCCGGCACCGCCGGCCAGCCGCCGCGGGCGGTCAGGGCACGGTACTGGGCGAGGGCGGTCTTGAGGGCCTTGTAGCCGGCGTGGGGAGGGGCGAGGGCGGCGATCGCCTGGCGCAGGTGGCCGCCGGTGAGGGCGCTCTCCAGGGCGGCGGCGAGATCGGTCTCGGGGAGGTCGATCCGGCAGTCGCTGTAGAGCAGGTCGGGGCTCACCGCGCCGTTGTACAGGTCGGCCGCGAAGCCCAGGAAGGCGTCGGTCAGCCGCAGGTCGATCTCCGCGAGGTCGCCGGGCGCCGGAGCGCTCCTCGCCTGGGCGAGCCGCTGGCGCAGGTCGGCCAGGCGGTAGCGCTCGGGATCGAGGCCGTCCGCCGGAGCGTCGGCCAGGGCCGCGATCAGCTCGTCGGCGTCCGGCCGCAATCCCTTGTCGTCGATCCAGGCGGGGGCGTGCTGCCGGCGGTCGTAGAAGCAGGGGAGATCGGGCGCGGCGCGGAAGCTGCCGCCCGCCGCGGGCAGCTCCGGCGGCTTGCCGGAGGTGGGGATGCGGGAGCGGAGGATGACCTGCAGGGTCTGCGGGAGCGAGGGGGGAGGCGGCTCCTGGGCCGCGAGCGGCGAGGCCCCCATTCCCAGGGAGAGACTGACGAGCCCCGCGAGAGATACGGCGAGCCCGCGAGGGCGGAGTAGAGACATCAAAGGGTACGGCGCCTTTCTCAGTCTCCGGCCGCCAGGAAGCGGACGAAGTCGGACTCGGTGAGGATGCCCACCAGGCGCGAGCCCTCGACCACGGGCAGGCAGCCGTACTTGTTCTCGATCATCAGGCGCGCGGCGCCGCGGATGTCCTCGTCCGGCCGGGCGGTCGCGACCTCGCGGGTCATGATCTCCCCGGCCGTGAGCATCACCTGATTGGCGCGCTCGACCTCCGGCGGCGTGCCCACCTGCCCCTTGAGGGCGTAGCGGAGCAGGTCGCGATGGGAGATCAGGCCGATCAGCCGCCCCTCCTGCACGACCGGAGCATGGCGGATGTTGCGCTCGTCCATCAGGTCGCTCACCGTGGCGAGGTTGTCCTCGACCCCCACCGCGAAGACTCCTTCGGTCATCAGATCCCGGACTCGAAGCTGGGTCGTCTGGGTCATGGAAATTCTACCTTCCTTCCCGGAGACCGCCTGTCCGGCGGCCTCTGGGGCTACCTTGTCACAGATGGCCTCGACCCGGCACCACCCTTTGGCGTAGGATGGAGCGACGCCATTACAGCGGAATGGGAATCGATGGGAGGCTGGTTGGGTTAAGATCTCCTGACCGCCGGAGAGGCCCGACGTGCGCCCTCTTCCTTTGTAGGAATTACCCAACATTCTTGGAGACCTGGTATGAGAAAGACCCTGATTTTGCCCGCCGCGCTGCTCGTCATGATTGCCGCGGTGGCTGGTGCGCAGTCCGGAAAGCCCGCGCAGAAGCCCGCGGCGGCGCCCGCGCAGAAGCCCGCCGCCCAGCCCATGACCGCCGCTCCGGCGCAGGCCGGCGCGCCTGAGTCCGTGGAGGACCGGGCCAGCTACGTCATCGGCTACAACCTCGGCCGCACCCTCAAGCAGAACGACGTCAAGGCCAACACCGACCTCATTCTGAAGGGGCTGAACGCCGGCCTGTCGGGCGAGAAGGGGATGCTCACGGACGCGGAGATGCAGTCCACCATGCAGGCCTTCCAGCAGCAGGTGGTGACGCGGCAGCAGGCGAAGCAGAAGGAAGTGGGCGAGAAGAACAAGACCGAGGGCGCGGCCTTCCTGGAGAAGAACAAGGCCCGTCCCGGGGTCAAGACGACCGCCAGCGGTCTCCAGTACGAGGTCCTCAAGGAGGGCACGGGCGCGAACCCGAAGCCGACCGACACCGTGACCGTGAACTACAAGGGCACGCTGATGGACGGCACCACCTTCGACAGCTCCTATGACCGCGGCCAGCCGGCCACCTTCGTGCTCAACCAGGTCATCCCGGGCTGGACCGAGGGCGTGCAGCTCATGAAGCCGGGCGCGAAGTACAAGTTCTACATCCCGTCGAGCCTCGGTTATGGCGAGCAGGGCGCGGGCGGCGTGATCGGCCCCAACGCGCCGCTGATCTTCGAGGTCGAGCTCCTCTCGATCGGCCAGCCCGAGGAGCCGGCCAAGCCCGGCGCCGCCTCCGGCGCTGCTTCGGGACAACCCAAGGGTGAGCAGAAGCCGGCCAGCAAGCCGCCGACGCGGTAAGCCCACATCCAGGGAACGCGTTGTAGGGGCGGCCCTGTGTGGCCGCCCTTTTCATTTCACCCCAGCACCTCCCGCCGCGCCGCCTCGATGTCCTCCAGCGCCATCTCCATCCGCTCCCGGTGGGTCCGGAACGACAGTACGCAGATGCGCAGGGCGAGTTTCCCCCGCAGGCGCGTGGGGGTGAGGAAGACCCGCTGGCGGGCGTTGATGCGGTCGCGGAAGCGCTGGTTGAGCGCGTCGAGCTCCTCTTCAGACATCCCCGCCGGGGCGAGCCGGAAGGCGAGGAGCGAGAGCTGCGGC
>JAICSG010000027.1 GCA_025937035.1 Thermoanaerobaculia bacterium
ACGTCCATAAACCGCAACATCCTCGCCTTCATAAAAACCGTGGACGTGCTCCGGCGAGACAAGAACGCCGGCAGGTTAGGCCCTCCGTAGAGACGTTCCGACGGCAGTGGCCTGCGAGCGTTGTGCTGAAACGGGCTGGAACGTCTCTACGGTTCCCGATTCACGGCTCCGGAGAGAATCCGGGTCAACCATTTTTCCCGGTACTCCCGCAACTCCGGAGTCTCCGGGAACGGCTCGCCGTAGCTCTGCATCCCCCGAAACGGCAGCGGCTCCATCTGCTGGGCCTCGAAGGTATTGCGGTCGGCGTCCTTGTCCCAGCCGTTGCTCTCGAAGAAGAGGGTCCTCTCCCAGCCGGGTGCCACGGGCGGCAGGGCGGTGGCGTCGAATTCCAGGGCGATCTCGTCTCCGGGGGCCAGGATGACGGAGCGGTCGTCCGGCGTCTTCAGAAGCTCCTGGACGTCGCCGTAGCGGGTGTAGTGCCCGGGGAAGGGCAGCCAGGGGGATTCCTTCGTGCTCTCCTCGTAGACGTAGCCGTGCGGGCCGTTGGGCGAGCGGCGGATCAGACGGGAGAAGCCCCGGAAGTGGAGATCGGCCTGGCGGGGGTCGAGGCGGGCCTGGACCACGGGGACCTCGTCCTCCTTGACGCGGGTCCAGGCGACGCGGTCCCAGCCGAGCCAGAGGGAGGTCACGATGCGCAGGCGATGGGCTCCGGCGGGGAGCGCCGGGGTGTCGATCACCATGGTCTTGGTCTTGCCGGCCGGGAAGCCCATGGAGGGGATCAGCGTCTCCCAGCCCTTTCCAGTCTCCACCTCCAGGCGCGGCGGCAGATAGGGATAGTCCGGGCGCTGGGCGGCGGCGAGGTTGAGGCTGGCGTCGGCCGGGAAGATCCAGCCGTCGAGGAGCAGCCTCACCGAGGTGCCAGGCGATTCGCCAAGGTCGAAGGTGAAGGTCCAGGGCTTGGCCACCCCCTGGTAGGGGCCGGGCTCGAAGCCGGAGGCGTAGACCTCGTCGCGGACGCGGACGCGCGAAGTGACGTCCTCCCCCCGGCCGTCCCAGGCGGCGGCCACGGGGCGGACGTCGCGCGCGGCGAGCACCTTCACCGGCTGGCGCTCGCCGGGGATCACCTTCAGGCTGCTCGCCACCTCGACTCCCGCCGGATGGTCCACCACCCAGAGGCGGACGGCGTCGAACCAGGCGGCCTCCCAGAGCTCCTCGGTGACCCTCAGACGGTAGACGCCGTTCACGGGACGGGCGCCATCCACGCGCACCAGCTCGTGGGGATCGGCGCCGGCCCAGACGCCGGGCGCCACCGGCAGGCCCACCGGCGAGTTCCAGAGCAGGTCGGTGACAAAGGCGAAGCGCTCGCCGTTCCAGGCGTAGAGGAACGGACAGCTCCCCTTGAGCACCTGCTCTTCCACGATCCGCTGGTCGATCCCCGGCTGGAGGCGGTTCTGCGGCACGCCGTTGGTCCACACCACCCGCAGCAGGTCGGCCTGGCGCAGGCGGCCGAGGCCGAAATGGGCTGGTGTTACCGCGGCCTCGCGGAATTGGTAGGCGGTGCCGGCGCGCACCTCCAGCGTCGAGCCGATCCCCTGAAGGTTGTTCTTGCCGTTGCCCGTGGCAAGGGCCCGCAGCCGCACGTCCAGCCAGTGGTTCTGATTGCCCCCCGCGTTCTCCAGGCGGACCAGCCCAGACGGCCCGGCAGCCACCAGATCGAGATCGCCGTCGCCGTCGAGATCGGCGGCGATCAGCGCGGTCGCGCTCCCCGGCGCCCCCTCGACCGGCAGCGGCTCGAAGGCGGGTTGAGCGATTGTCCCGCGCTGGCCCAGGACCACCACTCCGTCCGGACCGGCGGCGGCGAGGTCGAGCCGGCCGTCGTTGTCCGCGTCGAAGGCGATCACGGAGATGAAGCGCTTCCCTTTCGGCAGCCCTGGGAGGCTCCAGGCGGCGAAGCGGCCTCCGAGGTTGTGCCATAGAGTGATTCCATCCCCCGCCGCGATCAGGTCCGGCAGGCCGTCGTTGTCCAGGTCGGTGCTGGCGAGCGCCTCGATTGGTCCCATGGCTGCGAGCCCCGAGGCGGCGGTGCGGTCCGCGAAGTGGCCTTGCCGCAGATTGTCCAGCCAGGCGATCCCCTTGGCGTGGGCCACCACCAGATCGAGATCGCCGTCGCGGTCGAGATCGCTCGCCACCAGGGCCCGAACGCCGGAGAGGGCCGTCGGCGGGAAGGTCTGCTTCCCCACCGGTTCCAGGGGTCCCTGGAGGGCGTTGCGGAAGAGGTCGAGCCCCTCCCCACCGATGGCGAGGTCGAGATCCCCTTCGATGTCGTAGTCGAGCGCCGCGGCGGCCTCGGCTCCGGCCGCGCCGAAGCCGGCCCCGGCCGTGGCGTCCTCGAAGGTCCCGTCCCCCTTGCCGCGCCAGAAGGCCAGCCGCTTGGGGCCGAACGCGATGAGGTCGAGCTTGCCGTCGTTGTCGAGGTCGGCGGCGAGCAGGCCGGTGATCCCCGCCGCCTCCGGTCCGGCCACGGGCTCGCCTCCGGTCCCCTTCAGGAGCAGAAGCCGGGGCTTCTCCCCCGCCTCGATCCAGGCGAGATCGAGCTTGTCGTCGCCGTCGAAATCGCCCGCGGCGAGCGCCCGGCCAGCCACCGGACCTTTCGCCAGGGAGACGGCCTTGAAGCGCACCGGCACCGGATCGCCGAAGGCCGAGGGGGGCGGCTCGCTCACGAAGCGCTCGACCGGATTGCCGAGGAGGCCGGTGGTCAGCTCGTGCAGCCCCGCCTGATAGGCCGGCGTGGGCTTGAGCACGTTCTCCAGCCGGATGGCGGGCACCCGGGCGGTGGACGCATCCCCCGATTCGAGCGCGGTGAGCACTCCCGTCAGGGTCGTCGCGACGGCCGGCGGCGGGGTGGGCCCGAGAAGCTCCTTCACCCGTAGAAAGCTTTGGGTGGCGCCGGCGCGGTCCCCCGCCGCGATGGCCCGCTGACCCTGCTGGAGGAGGACGACCAGGTTCTCCGGCCGCAGGCGGGCCAGGACCTGCAGCGACTCTTTGAGCGCCGCCTCCGCCTCGGGTCCCGCCCCTTGCCCGGCCAGACGGTAGAGCCCGTACTGGATCTCCACCCGGTCCGGCGCCGCCATCGCGGCCTTGTGGTAGGCCGCGAGCGCCTCCTCGCTCTTGCCGCTCCATTGCAGGACATCCCCCTGGATCGACAGAAGGTCGGCCCGGCCCGGTGCCTTGGCGAGCGCCTGGGCGATGGCCGCCGTGGCCTCCTCGCTCTTCTGCTGGCGCAGGGCGATGACGGCGAGATCGGCGTACGGGAGCGGATCGTCCGGGGTCAGCTTCGCCAGCTTGCGGAAGGTCTCCGCGGCTTCGCCCAGCCGTTCGTTTTCCAGTTGGGCGAGCCCGAGGCTGCGCAACGCCGCCGCCTCGGGCGGGACCGGCCCGGGGGCCGGCGGAGCCGCGCCGAGCGCGGTGAGGGCCAGCAGGAGGGGGAGAGCGCGGCGGAGCATGGCCCGCATTGTACCTGTACACTACGAGGACCCATGATGAAGAAGAAGCACCTCCTGCCGCCGTTCCTCGCCCTCGCTCTCCTGACCCTGCCGCTCCTGGCCCAGACCAAGCTCGCGCCCCCCTCTCCACAGGTGGAGAAGACGATCCAGAGCGCCCTCCAGAAGGCCCAGGCAGGGGACCTCAAAGGGGCCATCGCCCTGCTGGAGCCGCTCAAGAAACCGGGAGCGCACCCCGCCGTCCTGTCTCTCCTGGGGTCGCTCTATCTGGACGCCGGCCGGCCGAAGGACGCCCAGGCGCTCCTCGATCCCATCGCCGGGAGCGAGGCGGCCGGACCGCTGATCCTGCAAAAGGCCGCCAGCGCGGCGCTCGCCCTGAATCAGGCGGCGAAGGCCGAGAAGTACCTGAAGCTCGCCGTGGCCAAGGCGCCGGGCTCTCCAGCCGCCCGCGATCTGGGGCTCCTGCTGGGAAGCCAGGGACGGCTCGAGGAGAGCTACCTCCAGTTGCGTCCCTGGGCGCTCGCCCATCCGGACGACGCCGAGGCGCGCGTCTCCGCCGCCTACGATGCTGTGGAGCTCGAGCGCGTGCCCGAGGCCACGGAGCTGCTGCAGGGATTGCCGGACGACAATCCCCGCGTCCGGCTGCTGCGCGGGCGGCTCCAGCTCATGCAGCAGAAGCCGCGCGAGGGGATGGCCCTGCTCCAGCCGCTGCTCCAGAGCGGTCCGCCGGAGCTGAATCTGAGCGTCCGCCGGTATCTGGCGGACGGCCACCTCGCGGTGGGCGAGTCGAAGGCCGCCATCGAGCTGCTCCAGGGGCGGGTGGGAGACGATCCGTCATTGGCCGTCCTGCTCAGCAAGGCCTACTACAAGGACGGCGATCCCACGAACGCCGCCGCCGTGCTGGAGCCGTTCGCGCGCAACCTGCTGGCCGGCGAGCCTTCCTCCCCCGCCGAGCGCTCGCTGATGGCCACCCTGGCCGTCGAATATGGGCGGGCCCTGGTGGCTTCCTCGAAATGGCCCGAAGCGATCTCGGCGCTCACCCGGGCCACCCAGCTCGACCCGAATGGCCTCCAGGGCTGGCAGCTCCTCGGCCGCGCCCAGCTCGCCGCCGGCCAGCGCGAGGACGCCAACAAGTCGATGGAAAGGCTCCGCCAGGTCGAGAGCGCCCAGAAGTCGAACACCGCCCGCATCAACGAGGAGCAGCGCAACGTCGACGACCCCACGGGGCGAAATCTGAAGGCCGCGATGGCCATGGCGGCGGGTGGCCATGTGGACGACGCGCTCACCGCGATCCGCCAGGAGATCAAGCTCCAGCCCAAGGATCCACGGCCCCGCGCGGCGGAGATCATGACCCTCCTCAACGCCAAGCGTCCGCAGGACGCCCGCCAGGCGATCGAGGGAGCGGTGAGCGCCGATCCCGGCAATCCCGATCTCCTCTACCTGCGCGGAGCGGTGAAGATGGCCCAGCGCGACCTCCCCGGCGCCGAGCAGGACTTCCGCCAGACCCTCCAGATCAAGCCGGACCACATCGCCGCCCTGAGCGACCTCGCCGTCCTCCTGAGCTCGAACGGCAAGAAGGACGAGGCCCGGCAGCTCCTGCAGAAGGTGCTGGAGATCCGGCCCGACGATCCGGTGGCGAAGGCGAACCTGGAGAAGCTGGGGAATACGTAAAGGGACGCCCCGAGACCGAGGTCATTCCACCACGATGGTTCTATCCACCGGCAACCCCTCGAACACCTGAACCTTCCCGGGCCGCCTCACCGTGAGGCGGTCCACCTTCCCGGCCTTGCCCAGGCCGAAGTGGACGGTCAGGGCGTTCTGGGAGGCGTAGGAGGAGCCGGCCTTGACGTCGCGGATCTGCTTCTTGAGCCCCGCCGCCTCCAGCTCCAGCCGGGCGCCGATGCCGAAGCGGTTGCCGGAGGGGGCGGCGAAATCCACCTGCAGCCAATGTCCTCCGGCGCTGGTGTTCTCGTAGACCTCGCAGGGCTCGTTCAGGTTGTTGAGCGCCACGTCCAGGTCGCCGTCGCCGTCGAGGTCGCCGACGGCCAGGCCGCGGTGCACGCGGACGCCGTCCATCCCCGTGGCCTTGTCCTCGCGGAATTTGCCGTTCCCCAGGTTCTCGAACACCAGGTTGCGCTGCGCGTAGGTGCTCCCTTCCAGGAGCTGGGCGGCGTTCGGCTCGATGTTGCCGTCCGCGATCACCAGGTCGATGTCGCCGTCCTGATCGAAATCCGCGAAGGCGACGCCGAAGGCCAGGAAGAGCAGCGACGGCTCGGCGATGCCGGCCGGCGAGCGGCTGTCGATGAAGGTGCCCCCGCCCAGGTTCCGGTAGAGGCCGTTCGTCTCCAGCTCGTAGTTGGTGACCACGATGTCGAGCAGGCCGTCGCCGTCGTAGTCCCCCATGTCGACCCCCATCCCGGCCTCCGGGTGGCCCGGCTCGCCGATCGCGGTGCCCGAGAGGACCGAGATGTCCTCGAAGGTGCCGTTCCCCTTGTTGTGGAGCAGGAAGTTGGGCTTGTTGTCGTTGGCGACGTAGAAGTCCTGCCAGCCGTCGTTGTCGACGTCGCCGAAGCTGACCGCCAGCCCCGGGCCCGCGATGCCGGCGAGCCCCACGGCCTGGGTGGCGTCCTCGAAGGTGCCGTTGCCCCGGTTGCGGAAGAGCTGGACGGGCTGGCCGTGGTAGACGTCCGGATGGCAGTACCCCCGCAACTTGCGCTTGGGATCGCCGCACAGCGGGTTGTTCGCCAGCGTGAAGTCGACGTAATTGATCACCAGGAGATCCAGATCGCCGTCGTTGTCGATGTCCGCGAAGGCGGCCGAGGAACTCCAGAGGGGGTCCGAGATGCCCGCCTGCTTCGTGACGTCCGTGAACGTGCCGTCGCCGTTGTTCCGGAAGAGCTGGACGCCCCCGAAGCCGGTCACGAAGAGGTCGAGATCGCCGTCGCCGTCGACGTCCGCCGCCGCCCCACCCCCGCCGTACCAGGCCAGCTTGATGCCCGATTTTTCGGTCCAGTCGGTGAAATGGCCGTTGCCGTCGTTGCGGAAGAGGCGCGAGCGCGGGGCCTCGCCGGTGTAGCCCGGCAGGGGGCCGGCGTCGACGAAGAAGAGGTCCTGGTCGCCGTCGCCGTCGAAGTCAAACATCACCACCCCACCCACCACGCTCTCGGGCATGAACCACTGGCCCGAGGCGGCGTTGTGGTGGTGGAAGTCGATCCCCCAGGCCTTGGAGACCTCGCGGAATTTGATCCCTTCGGCGCTCAGAGGCAGGGCGAGGAGCGGCAGGACGGCCAGCAGCGGACGGATCTTCACGGCCGGGAAAGCCTACCATCTCGCCCGATCGGCTACCATCTGTCCCATGAGGCCGACGCGAGCGCTCTGTTTTCGTCCCCTCGCCCTTCTCCTCCCCCCGCTGCCGGGTGGGGCCGCTCCCGCCCCTGCCCCGAAGCCCGCGCTGACTCTGGAGGCCGTCAAGGTCGAGCCAGCCTCGCCGCGTCCGGACACTCTCTGCCATCTCACGGTGACGGTGAGGAACACCGGTGCTCAGCGGGCCTCCTCGCTCGAATTCGTGGTCAAGATCAACGGCCAGGAGCTCACCGCTTACAAAAAGCGGCTCTACCTCGTTCCCGTCGAGCCGGGGGCCACGCGGGAGGTCCGCCTGCTCAACTTCTGGAGCACCGAGACGGGACGGCCGGCTCCCGCCACGGGTAAGCTCACCGTCGAGGTCGCTCTCGCCCACGCCTCGTGGGTGCGGGCCTCGACCCGCGATGGGGCCGAGGTGTGGACCCCCACGGGCGATGTGGACGGGCTCCCCTCCAGCCGGAGCCTCTCCCTGACGATGGGGAAATGACGATGAGAATGCCCGTCTCCTTCCTGCTCCTGCTCGCCCTCGCCGCCGGGCCACTCGCGGCCCAGCCGAAGCCCGGGCCGCCCTCGCCGGAAGTCCAGAAGACGATCCAGAGCGCCTTCGCCAAGGCCCAGGCGGGGGACGTCGCCGGCGGGATCGCCCTGCTCGAGCCCCTGAAGAACAGTCCGGGGGCCCACCCGGCCGCCCTGTCGCTCCTGGGAACGCTCTATCTGCAGGCCGGCCGTCCCGCGGACGCCCTCGCCCTTCTGGGCCCGATCGCCGACACCGGCGCGGCGGGACCGCTGATCCTGCACAACGCCGCCCGGGCGGCCCTCGCCGTGGGAGAGGCGGCGAGGGGGGAGGCCTATCTCCGGCGCGCCGCGGCCAAGGCGCCGGACTCCCTCGCCGCCCGCGACCTCGGGCTGCTGCTCATCGGCGACGGCCGGCTCTCCGAGAGCTACGCCCTGCTGCGCCCCTGGGCGCTCGCCCATCCGGACGACCCGGACGCGCGGCTCGCCGCGGCGTTCGCGGCCGTGGAGCTCCAGCGCGCTCCCGAGGGGGAGGAGCTGCTCAAGGGGCTGCCCCAGGACAATCCGCGGGTCCAACTCCTGCACGCGCGGCTGCTGGGGCTGGAGAACGCTCCCCAGGCCGCCGTCGCCCTGCTCGAGCCGATGCTGCAGAACGGCCCGCCGGAGCTGCTCCCCGAGGTGCGGCGCAACCTCGCCCGGCTCTACATGGGGACCGGCCGGTCACAGAAGGCGGCCGAGCTCCTGCGCGGCAAGACCGGCGACGATCCGTCGCTCGCCCTCCTCCTCGGCCGGGCGCAGTATCAGACCGGCGACTCCGCGGCGGCGGTGGAGTCGATGGCGCCGTTCGCCAAAGCCGCCCTGGCCGACCCGGAGCCCGCCGATCCCAGCGACCGCGCCGCCGTCGCCGAGCTCGAGCTCGAATACGGGCAGGCGCTGCTGGCGCTGTCGAAGTGGACCGACGCGATGGCGGCGCTCGATCTCTCCACCCGCCTCAATCCGCGGAGCGCTCAAGGCTGGCAGCTCCTGAGCCGCGCCCAGCTCGGCGCCGGCCAGCGCGACGCGGCCGAGAAGTCGATGGCGAAGGTAAAGGAGCTGAAGCCGAAGAAGCCGGGAGGGTAGCCTTCCACGACGAGATCCTCGACGGCGGCGCCCTGCCGCTCGATCTGCTGGAGGCACGCGTGAACGGGTGGATCAAGGCGCAGGCGGGCCAGAAGAGGGCGGCCAGGCGGTAGACGAGGGAGGCGGGGGGCTCATATACAATCCGCCCCCCATGCAACCCGGAAGAGAACGCCGCCTCGTCACCTCCCCAATCCTTCTGGGGATGTTCCTCGCCGCCCTGGAGGCGACCGCGGTCGCCACGGCGGTCCCCACGGCGGTGGGCGAGCTCGGCGGGGTGGCCCACTACAGTTGGGTCTTCTCCGCCTACCTGCTCACCTCCACGACCACCGTCCCCATGTTCGGCAAGCTCGCGGACCTCTTCGGCCGCAAGCGCACCTACCTGTGGTCGGTGGCGATCTTCCTGATCGGCTCGGCGCTCTGCGGCTTCGCCCACACCTTCACCCAGCTCATCCTCTTCCGCGCCGTCCAGGGGCTCGGCGCCGGCGGGGTGTCGCCCGTCGCCACCACCATCGCGGGCGACATCTATACGCTCGAGGAACGGGGGCGCATCCAGGGGATCTTCTCAGGCATCTGGGCCGTGGCGAGCCTGATCGGCCCGCTGATCGGCGGCCTGCTCACCGACCACCTCTCGTGGCGCTGGATCTTCTACCTGAACATCCCCTTCGGCCTGCTCTCCGCCCTGATGCTCCAGCGCTGGATGCGCGAGGAGACCCACCGCACCGAGCACCGGCTGGACATCCTCGGCACGGTGAGCCTCACCACGGCGGTGACCCTGCTGCTGCTCGCCCTGCTCGAAGGGCCCGGCGCCTGGGGGTGGGGAGACGTCCGCACGCTGGGACTGCTCGCCGGGTCCGTGGCCGGCCTCGCCGTCTTCGTCTGGCAGGAGCGCCGGGCCCCGGAGCCGATGCTGCCGCTCGACCTCTTCCAGAACCGGCTGATCGCGGTGGCGAGCGTCGGCAACTTCCTGATCGGCGCCCTCCTCTACTCCGTCACCGCCTACGTGCCGATGTTCGGCCAGGGGGTGCTCGGCGGCAGCGCGGTCAAGGCGGGGTCGATCCTGGCTCCCATCCTGCTCGGCTGGCCCATCGCCTCCACCCTGGCCGGCCGGCTGCTGCTGAAGATCGACTACCGTCCGCTGACGATCTTCGGCAGCGTGACCGTGGTGACGGGGACCATCCTGCTCGCCCTCACCCACGCGTCGACCACCGGCGCCTGGATCATGCTCTCGATGATGATCACCGGCTTCGGCCTGGGCTTCAACTCCATGCCCTACCTGCTGGGCGTGCAGAACGCCGTCCCCTGGCGGCGGCGGGGGGTGGCGACCAGCTCCGTGCAATTCTTCCGCAACATCGGCGGCGCGGTCTCCGTGGCCGCCCTGGGGGCCCTGCTGAACGCCCGGCTCCAGGCCATCGCCGGCCCGGACGTGGACGCCAACGCCACCCTCGACCCCAAGCTCCGCGCCGGTCTGGCCCCGCAAGCCCTCCACAAGCTCACCAGCGCCCTTCTCCACGGGCTCCAGGGGACCTTCGTGGCCATCGCGGCCCTGAGCGCGGTGTTCCTCCTCATGGCCTTCCTCTTCCCCCGAGGCTCGGCCCGGTCGCTGATGGACCGGGACGAGGCCCGGGTGGCCGAGGGGAGCTAATTGGCGCCCACCCCCGCCAGATAGTTCTGCTGCACCTCCCCGCTCGTGAGCGCCCGCCCGTAGACCGCCAGCAGGTGATAGTCCCCCATCCAGCCGTCCGCGATCGCCAGCTTCTGGTCCGCGCCCCAGACGGAGAGGCTGCCGGCCGCCGGCTGGCTTGAGACCTGGACGCCGTTGACGTAGTACGCCGCCTGGCCGGAGCTCGTCCGGGTGTAGACCACGTGGGTGAGGCTCAGGCCGTTCAGCGGGCCCTGCAGCGAGGGGGTGCCGGTCGAGGTCTTGAGCTGCGTCTCGTATTGGCCGCCCGACTGCCCGAAGAGCAGGCTCCGCTGGGAGGGAGTCTTCGAGATCACCAGGATGCCCGAGGGGCTGGTCAGGGTCAGGCTGGCCGGCTGGATCCAGGCCTCCACGGTGATCTCGTTGCTGGCCTGGACCGCGTTGATGATCTTCGTGGCCCGGTCGGCACTCTCGATCTTGGCGCCGCCGTCGTTCACTGCCAGCCCGCCGGACAGCCAGCTCACCAGCGCGGGCTTGCCGATCGTCAGGTCGAGCGGGGTGCCGACGCCCGAGGTGTCGGCGATCGTGCCGCCGCTCCCCTCGTTGAAGTCGTACCGCGCCTGGATGCCCGTAACAACGCGCTGCGGCGGCGTCAGGCTGACGGTGACCGTGGCCGTGGCCGTGGCCCCCGCGCCGTCCGACACCGTGTAGGTGAAGCTGTCGGAGCCGATGTAGAGGCCCGCGGTGTAGGTCACCGTCTGATCGCCGTTGATCGCCACCGTGCCGTGCGCCCCCTGGGTGACGCTGGTCACCGCGAGGGCCGGCCCGTCGATGTCCGTGTCGTTGGCGAGGACCGGGACCGTCACCGCCTGGCCCGCCACCACCGTGGCAGCATCACTCACCGCCACCGGAGGATCGTCGACCGGGGTCACGTTGATCGCAACCGTGCCCGTGGCCGTGCCGCCATGGCCGTCCGAGATCGTGTAGGTGAACGAATCCGGGCCGTTGTAGTTGGCCGACGGGGTGTATTGGACCGTCTTGTCCGGATTGATCACGGCCGCTCCGTGCGTCCCTTGAGTGACCGCGGTCACCGTCAGGATGTCCCCCTCCGGATCGGCGTCGTTGGCCAGCACCGGAATGGAAACCGTTCCATCCTCCGCCACGCTCGCGGAGTCGGGGTTGGCGATCGGCGCGTCGTCGACGGAGCTGACGGTGATCGAAACCGTCCCCGTCGCCGTGCCGCCGTTGCCGTCCGAGATCGTATACGTGAACGAATCCGGACCGTTGTAGTTGGCCGCCGGCGTGTACCTCACGGTGCCGTCCGCGTTGATCGAAACCCCGCCGTGCGCCCCCTGCGCGACGCTCGCCACGGTCAGAGCATCGTGCTCGGCGTCGGTATCGTTGGCGAGCACCGCCACGTCGGTCTGGCTGTCCTCCGCCACCGTCGCCGAGTCGTTGACCGCCACCGGCGGATGGTTGACCGCGCCCACCGACACGGTGACCGTGGCCGTCGCGTAGGCGTCCCGGTCATCCGTCATCGTATAGGTGAAGGTGTCGGTGCCCGTGAAACCCGGCTCGGGCGAATAGATCACCGTCGTCGCCCAGTCAATGATCTCGACCGATCCGTGGGCGCCCTGGGTGGTATATGAGATGCGGAGGGAATCGCCATCCGGGTCGGTGTCGTTGGCGAGCACCTTCAGCGTCGCCGGTTGCCCCACGTCCGTCCTGGCGAAATCGTCGTAGGCGGTCGGCGGATGGTTGGGGGCCACCGTGACGAAGACGGTCGCCGTCGCGCCGCCGCCCCAGCCGTCCGAGATCGTATAGGTGAAGGAGTCCGTGCCGGTGAAGCCCGGATTGGGCGTATAGAACACCAGCGAGCCGGAGCCGGACGCCGTTCCGTGCGCGGCCGGGCCGGTGTACAAGATCGTGATCGGATCGCCGTCCGGATCGTAGTCGTTCAGCAGCGCGAAGAGCCCGAAGCTGGTCCCTGGCGAGGTGTTCCGGTGATCGTCGACGGCCACGGGGGGCGAGTTGTCCTGGTTGGCGAGCGTCACCGTGATCGTGCCGACCGCCTCGCCTCCCACCTGATCCACCACGAGATAGGTGAAGGTTTCGGTACCGGAATAATCGTGGGCCGGCGTGTAGGTCACGGTGTTGTCCGAATTGAGCACCATCGACCCGTGCGCCGCCGGCGTGACGCTGACGACGCTGAGCGGTCCACCCTCCGGATCGCTGTCGTTCGCCAGCACGGCGAGGTTGACGATCCGGTTCTTGAGCGTCCCCACCACGTCGTCCACGGCCACCGGCGGCTGGTTGGAGGAGAAGGGGATCTGCGCGGTGATCGTGCCGTACCGGGCCTCGACCACCTGCCCCGCTCCCACCGTGAGGCTGCCGTCTCCGGACGCGCCGCCGGCCGCGTCGGTGCTGGGCAGCGAGCCCACGAAGACGCCGGGAGAGGTCTCAACGGCCGACACGGTCTCGGTGTCGCCGTTGGCGAGCGACTGCAGGCCGACCGTCAGCGGGCCGTTCCCGGCCTGTCCCGGATCCGTGATCCGCACGCGCACCAGGGACCGCAGCGAATAGGCGGTGACGGCCTGCCCCCGGAGATTGAGAAACGCGATCGATGCTCCGCTGCTGGGGTTTCCGAACACCGCCTGCTTCTGGAAGTAGCCCCCGCTGTAAGAATTCCACTCTCGCGCGGTGATCGTCTGCCCCACCGCCGATTCCAGACTGCCGCTGTTGACGACCGGCGAGCCCTCGACGCTGTCGATCGCTCCCTCGAAGATCCCGGTGTTGAGGCCGGTCTCCTGCATCCTCACGAATTCGTCATCCCCCGCCACGAGCAATTCGGCGTCCATGTAGTCCTGGAGATCCGGGTAGAAGTTGTAAGCGGGAGCGATCACCCGCAGCCGCACCGGGCTGCCGAGCGGCACGGCCGCCGTCTCGCGGCCCTGGTCGTCGAGGAACACGATCCGCCCGCCCACCGCGTGGGCCACGGCCGTGGCATCCCCCGCGAAGACCGTCACCTCCTCCGGACCGCTGAGCGGCCAACCACTGTTGGCAAACTGGAGCGTGCCGTCCCCCGGCACCGTGGACGGGTACGCGAACGCCGAGGGGATCGCCCCCTCGAACACCCCGGTGTCCGGGCCCGTTTCGGTCAGTTGCAGCATCTCCTGATCCCCCGCGTAGCGGGTCTGGAGAGTGACCGTCAGGGTTTCGGCCTGGTTGGGATCGAGATTGCTGGAGGAGCTGACCACCCGCACCCGCACCAGGCCCCCTTCCAGCAGCTCCACCGTGGGGTGGCCCGTCTCGTCGATGAACGTGACCGACAGCGTGGCGATCCGCGCCCGCGCCGGCTCCACCACATAGCCCGTGGAAGGCGCGGCGGTGATCGCGTCGCCCGGACCGGCTAGCAGCCGGCCGTCCACCGCCGGAGAGCCGGAGCTGTCGAGCGGCAGCGAGCCCTCGAAGATCCCGGTCGCCGGGCCCGTCTCCACCAGCTCCAGCGGCTCCTGGTCTCCCGTGGCCGAGGCCACGACGGCGTAAGCCCGGTCGATCGCGCCCGGGTCGCCGTTGCGGTGGTCCTCCACCCGCACGTAGACCTGTGACCGCTCCGCGTAACGGTCCGCCACCTGGCCGTAGGCGTCGATGAACCAGACCCGGAAATTCTGTGTTCCCACCGCCGCCGTCGAGGTCCCACCATTGCTGGCGGCCGTGTAGCTGGCGTGGATGACGTCGAAGGCGTGCGGCGGGCCGGCCTCCTCGCCGGGCTCGATCGCGCCGCTGTTTTGCAGGACCGGACCGTTCCGGAGCTGGATCGTCCCCTCGAAGACGCCCGTCTGCGGGCCGGTCTCGGTGAGCGTCAGAGGCTCCTGATCCCCCGAGATCTCGGTCGTCAGCGTCACCGCCACCGTGTCGGCGGACGGATGGAGATCGGCGCCGTGGTCCACCACCCGCACCCGCGCCTGCGTCCCCTCCAGGTAGACGGTGGCGGCGTTCCCCGCCTCATCCACGAACGCCACCTGGCCGCCCGTGAAGACCGCCTGCGCCAGGACGCTCGGCGAGCCATAGGCGCTCCAGAGCAGGGCGGTAATCGTCTGTCCCACCGCCGACTCCAAGCGGCCGGAATTGACGGCCTGCGACCCGCCGGTGCTGTCGATCGAGCCCTCGAAGATCCCGGTGTCGAGGCCGGTTTCGTAGAGGGTCACGGTCTCGTCATCCCCCGCCACCTTCAATTCGACCCCCATGTAGTCCTGAAGATCGGGATAGAAGTTGTACGCGGGCCCCACCACCCGCAGCCGCACCGGACCGCCGAACGGCACGGTCGTCGTCTCGCGGCCAAGCTCGTCGAGGAACACCATGCGCCCGCCCACCATGTGAGCCGCGGCCGTGGCGTCCCCCAGGGTCGCCGTCACCTCCTCGGGACCATTTGCCGGCCAGCCGCTGGTGGAAAACTGGAGCGTGCCGTCGCCCGGGATCGTGGACGGGTACGCGAAAGCCGAGCGGATCGATCCCTCGAAGATCCCGGTGTCCGGGCCCGTCTCGGTCAGTTGCAGGTTTTCCTGATCCCCCGCG
>JAICSG010001185.1 GCA_025937035.1 Thermoanaerobaculia bacterium
TCCAAGTCGAGAACCAGGCCCGGATATGACACAGCTCCACGGTCCCCAGTCTGGGGACCTCTTTCGGACGCGGCGGCGCCACCACGGCCCCCCGGGACCTGGCGAATTCGGACTGCATTGTCATCCAGGGGTCCAACATGGCCGAGTGCCACCCGGTGGGGTTCCGCTGGGTGATGGAGGCGAAGAGCCGCGGGGCGAAGATCATCCACGTCGACCCCCGCTACACCCGCACCAGCGCGGTCTCCGACCTCCACGTCCCCATCCGGGTGGGGAGCGACATCGCCTTCCTGGGCGGAATCGTCCGCTACATCCTCGAGAACGACCGCTGGCTCAAGGACTACGTCCTCCACTATACGAACGCCCCGGCGCTGATCAAAAAGGATTTCAAGGACACGGAGGACCTCGACGGCCTGTTCAGCGGCTGGGATGAGCAGAAGGCCCAGTACGATCCATCCTCCTGGGCCTACGAGGGGACGGACGTGGGGGCGGCGGCCGGCCAGCGCGAGACCTACACGGGGCAGCCCCGCTCCGAGCGCGGCACCCAGAGCGGCGCCGAGCATTTCGACTACACCCTCCAGGACCCCCACTGCGTCTTCCAGATCGTGAAGCGCCACTTCTCCCGCTACACGCCGGAGGTGGTCGAGGAGGTCTGCGGCGTGCCGCGCGACCTCTTCCTGGAGGTGGCCGAGACCATTTGTGAAAACTCCGGGCGCGAGCGCACCACCGCCTTCTGCTACGCCGTGGGGTGGACCCAGCACTCGATGGGGGTGCAGTACATCCGCACCGCGGCGATCATCCAGCTCCTGCTCGGCAACATCGGCAGGCCCGGCGGCGGCATCATGGCCCTGCGCGGCCACGCCTCGATCCAGGGGTCGACCGACATCCCGACCCTCTACGACATCCTCCCCGGCTACCTGCCGATGCCGAAAGCCAAGTCCGATCCCACCTTCGACAAGTACCTGGAGCTCAACACCACGGACGAGGGATGGTGGAGCGAGTTCCCGAAGTATGCGGTGTCCTTCTTCAAGGCCTGGTTCGGCGACGCGGCCACGAAGGAGAACGGCTGGCTCTATGACACCCTCCCCCGCCTCTCCGGCGACCACTCGCACATGACCACGGTCACCGCCATGGCCGATGGGGTGGTCAAGGGGTACTTCCTGATGGGGGAGAACCCCAGCGTGGGCTCGATGCACGGCGCTCTCCAGAGGGCGGCCATGCGCAAGCTCGACTGGCTGGTGGTGCGCGACTTCTCGGTGATCGAGTCGGCCGACTTCTGGCGCGACGCGCCGGAGATCGAGCGCGGCGAGGTCCGTCCCGAGGACATCCCCACAGAGGTCTTCTTCTTCCCCTGCGCCGCCCACACGGAGAAGGCGGGCTCGTTCACCAACACCGAGCGCCTCCTCCAGTGGCGCCACAAGGCGGTCGAGCCGCCGGGGGACTGCCGGAGCGAGCTCCACTTCACCTATCACTTGGGGCGGCGCCTGCGGGAGCTCTACGCGGGCTCGGCCGATCCCAAGGACCGCGCCCTCCTCGCCCTCACCTGGGACTACCCGGTAAGCGGCGCCACCGCCGAGCCCTCGGCCGAGGCGGTGCTGGCGGAGATCAACGGCTTCACCGTGGCGGACCGCAAGCCGGTCGCAGGCTTCACCGATCTCAAGGACGA
>JAICSG010000962.1 GCA_025937035.1 Thermoanaerobaculia bacterium
GAGGCGTGGTCCCCTTCCCGCACGGCCATCTCCGCGAACCAGCCACCCACGGCGCGGGCATGGCGGAGCAGGCTCTCGCGCAGGGCCTCGGGGGTGAGCCGCGGCGCCCGGGGGTCGGGCGCGTAGCCCGTCCACTGGACGTCGTCGCGGTTGAGGAGCTGGGTGCCGAGGGAGAGGCGGAGCAGCCAGAGCTGGCGCCGCAGGTCCTCCTCCCCGAGCTCGCCCGTGCGCCGCCGGACGAGGTCGAGGGCGGGCTCGGCCAGGAAATCGGCGAGTCTCTCGCCGCGGCTCGTCCAGACGTCGCGCGAGGAGGGGAGGGTCGAGAAGAAGGGGATGTCCCCCTCCGAGAGGTCGCGATGCTCGGCGGCGACCGCCCGGGCCAGGACCGGCTGGAAGCCGGCTTCCAGCCAGAGGCGGTCGAACAGGCGGTCGCGGTCGAGGGCGTCGCGCAGGTAGTCGGGATGGAAGCTCTCGATGAGCAGCGCGCCGTAGATCCGCGTCGGGCGCAGCACCACGCGCACGGGGTCGTCCGCGAAGCGGGAGATCTGGCGCTGGAGCTCCTCCGGATGGCCGGCCAGCAGCCGGTAGACGGCGGTGAAGCCGCGCGCCATCTCGTCGCGGAATTCCCCGACCTGCGCGGGCCGGCCGTCGAGGATCGGCCGGTTGTGGCCCCCCTCCATGGTCACGCGGTCGCGCTCCACCCGCATCTCGTCGGTGCCGATGCCCCGCCACTGAATCACCTTCTCCGGGGTGGGCTGGCCGTCGATGGCCGCGACCCCGCTGATGTCCACCCCCGCGAAGTCCTCCCCCTGGCCGACCTGGAAGGGGAGGAGGCCGACGCGCAGCACCGAATGGAGGGCGAATTGCGAGCGGAGGTCCTCGCTCGGCTGGGTCTGCCCGCCGCGCTGGACCTGGGGGTGGAAGAGCGATTCGAGATCGACCACCACCGGATGCCCGCTGGCCGCGATCAGGTTCTCGTGATGGCAGTCGGTGGCGGCCAGGGCATAGAGCACGGCGAGCAGCCCGCCCAGGCGTTCGTGGAAGCGGGCGACCTCCTCGGGGGACCGGCAGGGCTCGAAGGCGGCGAATTCCATCCAGCCGTGATCGCCGCGGTCGAGCACGCCGAGCGTGCGGAGCCCGGGGCCGCCCAGGGAATTGATCCAGGCCAGGAGATCCTGGAAGTGGGCCTCGACGGCGAGCGAGCGGGGCTTGTAGACCAGCCGGGCGCCGGAGGCGAAGGTCAGGAGGCGCACGGTCCGCCCGCGGCGGTGGCGGTCGCCGGCGCCGCCGTCGAGGGCGGTGAGCGGGCCGGGGTCCTGGCAGCCGAAGAGCCGCGCGACGATCTCCGGCCAGTCGGCGGCGAGCTGGGAGAAGATCTCGGAGATCGCCTCGCGGAAGATCTCGAGATCGAGGAGCACCTGCCGGGCGAGCACCGGGTACTCGCGCAGGATCGCCTCCGCGGCCTCCGGATCGCGCAGCCGCTCGACGAACGAGGCGAAGCGCTCCTGCGGGGTCTCGCCGGTCAGGAGCTCCTGGAGGCGGGCCACGTTCAGCTCCAGCGCGAGGGTGCGCGAGAGGAGCGGCAGGATGCGGTAGGGCAGCGTCGCCGAGGCCATCTGGAGGGCGCTCTCGACCGTGAACGGGAGCGGGGCGGCGGCTTGGGGTCCGATCGCCGCGAGGTCGTCCCGCAGGCGCGTCCGGGCCCGCTCGACGAAGGGGCGGACGAGCTCCAGGAATCCCGCGGAGGCGCTGAGCTGGGGCGCGATCGGCAGCGGCGGGAGATCCGTCCCGTCCGGTGATCGTCGGCCGGAGATCTCGGCCATCCAGGCCGGAGGCGGCGCGCCCAGGCGGTCCGGCGGCAGGGCCACCAGGCGCTCGAACGCATCCTCGGTCAAGCCCAGCCCTTCCAGCCGCCGCTCCCACCAGGGGCCGGACTGGAAGGCGGTCAGGCCCCGCCACTCCTCGATCCGCCGGCGGGCGCGCTCGTCGCCGTTGATGGAAGGAAGCTCCGGGGTGTCCGCCAGGGCGGCGCGCTCGGCGAGGGTCAGGGCGCGGTACCAGTCGGTGAGGTCGGGAGTGGGATCCTGCATGGTAGATAGATTCCCGCGCTAGGTTTTCGTAGGGGCGGGGGGTGTGCCCCCCCCCCCACCAAGGGGGCGGGGGCAAACCCCCCCCCCACAACCACAAGCCACCCCACCAGAAAACCACAAACA
>JAICSG010001028.1 GCA_025937035.1 Thermoanaerobaculia bacterium
AAAAGATCGATCACCACTCCGGATTCGAGATTGGAGAGATCCCCGAAGTCAGCCTCGACCGTAGCGAGCTCGCCGGCCCCCTTTTTGCGGGCCTCGGCGAGCCGCGCCTTCTGTTCCTCGGAATAGCGCACCCGGTCGCGGAAGACGTCGGTCTTGGTGTGATCGATGTCCGGATAATTCTCCACCAGCTCGTAGAGCGGGCTGTCGGTGGCCGGCTGGTCGCGCGCCGCGTCCCGGGCCGCTTTGAGGCGCTTCACGATCAGCGGCCTGGTGGTCTCGGGCTCGGCCGGAGCGCCGTCCGGGGTCAGCTTGTAAGGCATCGCCCGCAGCGGCCCCACGTCGAACGGGAGGCGCCCTCCCTCGGCGAAGAGGAGGACCGTGCTCCAGGGGCGCACCGCGTGGCGGATGCCGAGCTCGTAGAAGACGTTGGCGTTGGCGGTCGTCAGGTCCGCGACCGCGTACTCGCAGAGGATCAGCCGCTCGAACATCGGCTTGTGGATGATCCCTCCCGTCATCTCCTCGTCGGCGCGCAGGGGATCGAGCCCGGCCTCGCGGATGGCGGGAGCGATGAGATCGTGATAGACGGCGTCGAAGTCGATCGACCCGCCGCTCCCGTCGGGCTTTTTTCCGAAGGGCATGAGGACGAAGCAGAGGGGCTGGCTCATGGGGCTCTCCGTTTGGAGGGTGAGGAAGCCATACTATCTCAGAGAGTCTCTCGAAGGAGGCTTTTCCCATTGTAGAGACGCCCCGTGGGGCGTCTCCTTCAAAGCGGAGAGCGATCCCGTCGCCATCTTTGAGACGCCCCACGGGGCGTCTCTACAGTGGGGGCCATGCGGAATCGCCACTTTCGAGACACCCCCTCAGAACACCCCCTCCACCTTCCCCCGGTACCGCCGGCTCCAGGTCAGCACCGTACCGTCCTTCAGGATCACCCGGGCGTCGCCGTGGAACCAGGGCTGGAGCTCGCGGATGACTTCGAGGCGGACGATCTCCGAGCGGTTGAGGCGGACGAATTGCGCGGGGTCGAGGCGCTCCTCGATCTCCCGCAGGGTGCCGCGGCGGCGGTATTCCTCCCCTTTGGAAAGGAAGGTGAGATAGTTGCCGTCGGCGCGGATGAGGTCGATCTCGCCCACGGCCAGCAGGATCTGGCGCCCCTCCTCCTTCTCGGCCAGGATCTGGCGCAGGGCTCCGGATTGCGGACGCACCGCCGCCAGCAGCCGCCCGATGCGCTCGTCGAGATCCCCGGGATCGCGCCCGGGATCGCGATCGTCGATCCGCCGGCGGAGGCGCTCGAGGAGGCCCTGGAAGCGCGAGGGGGCGAAAGGTTTCAAAAGGTAGTCGAGCGCCTCGACCTCGAAGGCCCGCACCGCGTGCTCGTCGAAGGCGGTGACGAAGACCACCAGCGGCATGGCCTCCGCCCCCACCTCCGCGATGACCCCGAAGCCGTCCAGCCGGGGCATCTGGATGTCCAGGAAGACCACGTCCGGGCTTGACTCGCGGATCGCCGCGACCGCCTCGACGCCGTCCGCGGCCTCGCCCACGATCTCGAAGTCGGGCTCCCGGCCGAGCAGCTCCCGCAGCTTGCGCCGGGCCGGCGGCTCGTCGTCAGCGATCAGGGCGCGGATCACGCGGCCCTCCGCAGGGGGAGGGTGGCGCGGGCGAGGAAACCCCCTGCCGTGCCGTCTCCGGCGCTGAAGGTCTGGGCATCCCCATAGAGGATCTGGAGGCGCTCGGCGGTGGCGGCGAGGCCCACTCCCGAATCGGTCTTGTGGCCGTTCCGCCGGGCATCCCCGGGGCCGTCGTCTTCCACCTCCAGGATGAGCCGAGCCCCTTCGGCGCGGGCGCGCACGGCGATTGTGCCGGTCCCCGAGCGCTCGGCGTTGCCGTGACGGATCGCGTTCTCCACCAGCGGCTGGAGGATGAGCGACGGCACCAGGGCGGTTGTGGCTTGTGGGTCGAGCTCGATCGAGACTTTCAACCGCTCGCCGAAGCGGGCCCGCATCAGTTGGAGATAGCGATCGA
>JAICSG010000507.1 GCA_025937035.1 Thermoanaerobaculia bacterium
AGAGCCCATTCCACCCGCTCGTCCATCTCCGAGGGCCTCAGCCGCTCGTAGAGCCGCACCCCGAAGGCGATGTTGTCGTAGATCGACAGGGGGAACGGCGTCGGCGCCTGGAAGACCATCCCCACGTTCTTGCGCAGCAGGTTGAGGTCGGTGCGCGTATTGAGGATGTCCCGGCCGTCGAGCAGGACCTCCCCCGTGGCCTTCTGCTTGGGGTAGAGCTCGTAGATGCGGTTGAAGGTGCGCAGCAGGGTCGACTTGCCGCACCCGGAGGGGCCGATCAGGGCGGTCACCAGCTGGGAGTGGATGGTGAGGTCGATCCCCTTGAGGGCCCGCTGCTTGCCGTAGAAGAACTCCAGGTTCCGCACCTCGATCTTGGGCTCGGTCTCCGGCGGCGGCTCGGCCAGCCCGATGGACGAGGTGAGGGAGATCGGCAGGGCGGCGGCCGGCGACAGGACCGTCTCGGTCCGGAGCGCGGGGGACGTGAGATTCTGGAGATCGGGCATGGGGTCTACTCCCCTTTCTTCTTGCGGAACACGATCCGCGCGGCGATGTTCAGGGCGAGCACGCCCAGGGTGATCAGCAGGGAGCCCGCCCAGGCCAGGTGCTGCCAGTCCTCGTACGGGCTCATGGCGAACTGGAAGATGACCACCGGCAGGTTGGCGAGCGGCGTGCCCATCCGCCCCCAGAACTGGTTGTTGAGGGCGGTGAAGAGGAGCGGCGCGGTCTCGCCGCTGATCCGCGCGATGGCCAGCAGGATGCCGGTGAGGATGCCCGGCCGGGCGGCCCGGTAGGCGATGGCGAGGATGACCTTCCACTGCGGCGCCCCCAGCGCGGCCGCGGCCTCGCGCAGGCGCACCGGCACCAGGCTCAGCATGTTCTCGGTGGTGCGCACCACCACCGGGATGGCGATCAGGGCCAGGGCGAACGCTCCCGCCCAGCCCGAGAAGTGCCCCATGCGGACCACCGCCACCTCGTAGACGAAGATGCCGATGATGATCGACGGCGCCGAGAGCAGGATGTCGTTGATGAAGCGCACGACCGAGGCGAGCAAGGACCCCTGGCCGAACCCGGAGAGATAGGTGCCGGCCCGCACGCCCACCGGCGCACCCACCAGGATCGCCGTCCCCGCCATCATCAGGCTGCCCACGATGGCGTTGAGCAGCCCCCCCTTGTCGCCGGGAGGCGGCGTGGACTGGGTGAAGACGGCGAGGTTGAGCCCCTGGAATCCGCGCGCGAAGAGGCTCCAGAGGATCCAGACCAGCGCCGAGAGGCCGATCACCATGGTCGCCACCGAGAGCGTGAGCGCCAAGGCGTTGACCGCCCGGCGGCGCAGGTAGAGGGCGGAGGCCATCAGGAGGCCCTCCCCTCGGTCCGCTGGAGGCGCAGCAACAGGAGCTTGGAGAGGGCGAGCACGACGAAGGTGATCGCGAAGAGCAGGAGGCCGAGCGCGATCAGCGACGAGGTGTAGACCGGCCCCACCGCCTCGTTGAGCTCGTTGGCCAGGTTGGAAGAGATCGTGTTGCCCGGCATGAACAGCGACAGGTTGAGGTCGTGGGCGTTGCCGATCACGAAGGTCACCGCCATGGTCTCGCCCAGGGCCCGGCCGAGGCCGAGCATGATGCCGCCCGCCACCCCCACCCGGGTCGAGGGGAGGACGACGTTTCGCACCACCTCCCAGGTGGTGGTGCCGAGGGCGAAGGCCGACTCCTTGAGCACCGCCGGCACGGTCTCGAACACGTCGCGCATCACCGCCGTGATGTAGGGGATGACCATGATCGCCAGGATCAGGCCGGCGGTGAAGACGCCGATCCCCAGCGGCGGCCCCTGGAAGAGCCGGCCGACCCCGGGCCACTCGCCGAGGTGGTCGGTCATCCAGGGCTGGACGTGATCGGAGAGCAGGGGAGCGAGCACGAACAGCCCCCACATGCCATAGATGATGCTGGGGATGGCCGCCAGCAGCTCGATGGCGACTCCGAGCGGCTGGCGGAGCCACTTGGGGCAGAGCTCGGTGATGAAGAGGGCGATGCCGAAGCTGATCGGCACCCCCAGGAGCATGGCGATCGCCGACGTCACCAGGGTGCCGTAGAGGACCGGCAGGGCGCCGAAGACCTCGGTGACCGGGTTCCACTCCTGGCTGGAGAGGAAGCGCCAGCCGAATTTGTGAAAGGCCGGCAGGCTGCCCCGGAACAGGGAGATCAGGATGCCGAGCAGGAGCGCGGCGACGAGGAGGGCGAAGAAGCGGGTGAGGTTGCGGAAGAAGGGGTCGCCCCACCTCCCCCGCGTCACCCGCTCCGCGCTGGCCTCCAGAGGCCCGGCCGTGGTGGTCGAGGCTTCCATCCGAAGCGTCTTATTTCGCCGGCCAGACGGGCTTGCCGTCGGCTCCCTTGATCCCCGAGGCCCAGGTCTTCTCGACGAGGTTGATCACCGCGGCGGGCATCGGCACGTAGTCGAGCTGCTCGGCCATCTTGTCCCCGTTCTGGTACGCCCAGTCGAAGAACTTGAGCACCTCGCGGGCGGTCTCCGGCTTGGCCTGCTGCTTGTAGAAGAGGATGAAGGTGGCGCCGGTGATCGGCCAGCTCTTGGCGCCCGGCTGGTTGGTCAGCAGCAGGTAGAAGCCGGGGGCCTTGGCCCAGTCGGCGTTGGCGGCGGCGGCCTGGAAGGACTCGCTGCTCGGCTTGACGAGCTGCCCCGCCTGGTTCTGCATCAGGGTGTAGGCGAGCTTGTTCTGGAGCGCGTAGGCGTACTCGACGTAGCCGATGGCGCCCGGGATGCGGCCGGCGTAGGAGGCCACCCCCTCGTTGCCCTTGCCGCCCACGCCCGTGGGGAAGGAGACCGAGGTGTTCTCGCCCACCTTCTGCTTCCACTCCGGGCTGACCTGGGAGAGGTAGTGGGTGAAGATGAAAGTGGTGCCCGAGCCGTCCGAGCGGTGGACCACCGAGATCGCCTTGTCCGGGAGCTTGACGCCCGGGTTCAGCCTGGTGATGGCCGGATCGTTCCACTTGGCGACCCTGCCCAGGTAGATATCGGCCAGCAGCGGGCCGGTGAGCTTGAGCTGGCCGGGGCCGATCCCGGGGACGTTGACCACCGGCACCACGCCGCCCATCACCGTCGGCCACTGCATCAGGCCGCTCTCGTTCAGATCCTTGGGCTCCAGCGGCATGTCGGAGGCGCCGAAGTCGACCGTCTTGGCCTTGATCTGCTTGATGCCGCCGCCCGAGCCGATCGACTGGTAGTTGAGGCCGACGCCGGTCTTGCCCTTATAGGCCTCGGCCCACTTCGCGTAGATGGGATACGGGAACGTCGCGCCCGCGCCCGAGAGGTCGGCCGCCAGCAGAGGCGACGCGGAGAGCGCGGCGGCCAGCACGAACGCGCCGAGGCGTCCGTTCTTGAAAATCCCCGAATGTCTCATCAAATTCTCCTATTGAGAGTAGAGGCTTCGGCGGGACCAGGGCGGTCCCCATCCGAGGCTTCAGTATTCGGGAGAGGTGTTACAGCCGGGTGACGGAAACCCGACCGGCGGGTGTCATCTGTGGGAAAAATCACCAGCACCCCGAACCCGGGGGAGGTTTCAGGGCAAAAAAAGGGCCGGCATTCCTATGCCGGCCGGCCTATGGGGAATCTATGAGGACCTCAGGATGACAGGGCAACATTACGGCCCACATTACGAGGCGGACGGACCGGCGTCTCCCCAGAAGGCCCCCGGATCGACTACTCTTCCCCCGCTGACCGTCGAGAGGAGACCGGCATGAAGATCGTGATTCTGGGGGGAGGGCGCGTGGGCAGCGCCATGGCCAGGGACCTGGCCGCCGAGCCGCGCTTCGACGTCACCGTGGTGGACGCCTCCCCGGAGGCCCTGTGCCGCCTCCAGGCCTGGGGGCTCAAGACGGAGCGCGCCGACCTCGCCGATCCGGCGGCGGTGGGCCGGGCCGTCCGCGACCACGATCTGGTGGTGGGCGCCGTCCCCGGATTCCTGGGCTTCGCCACCCTCAAGGCCGTCCTCGAAGCGGACAAGGACGTGGTCGACATCTCGTTCTTCGACGAGGACCCCTTCCT
>JAICSG010000347.1 GCA_025937035.1 Thermoanaerobaculia bacterium
CCAGCGCTTCCAGGAGATGGTCCGGGGAGGCAGGGGGACCCCCTGATAGGCGGTCTTGAGGTCGTCCAGCAGGATGCGCCAGGAGACGCCGTCCACCACCAGGTGATGGGCCACCAGGAGGAGCCGCTCCGCGCCCTCTCCGAGCGTGAAACGGGCGGCGCGGAAGAGGGGGCCGCGGGCAAGGTCGAAGCCGGCCTGGAGGGAGGCCGCGGCGGCTTCGAGCGCTCCCGCGCGGCCCGCCGGCGGCAGCGCCGAGAGGTCGAGGGTGGTGAGCGGGTTCCCCTCCTCCCGCGGAGCGATCCAGGCCCGCCGGCCGTCCTCCAGGCGGAGCCGCAGGGCGTCGTGGTGGGCCACCAGGGCTGTCAAGGCGCGGGCGAGGGGCCCTGGCGCGAGCGGCTCCTCGAGGAGCAGCAGCAGGCTCTGGTTGAAGTGGTGCGGGTCGGCCGGCTCCGCGTCCAGGAAGTAGCGCTGCACGGGGGTGAGCGGCACCTCGCCGGAGGCCTCCCCCGTCTCCGCTCCGGCGGCGGCGAGGGGGGCCGCGACCGCGGCCAGGGCGGCGATCGTCTGCTCCTCGAAGATCTGGCGCGGCGTCACCACCAGCCCCGCCTGGCGCGCCCGCGCCACGACCTGGATGCTGAGGATGGAGTCGCCGCCCAGGCGGAAGAAGCCGTCGTGCACGCCGATCCGCTCGCGCCCCAGCACCTGGCGCCAGACCGCCGCCAGGATCTCCTCGGCGGCGTTGCGGGGCGGGGTGAGGTCGGCCTCCTGGGCACCTTCCGCCGCGCGGCTCAGCAGCGCGGCGCGGTCCACCTTGCCGGTGGGCGAGAGCGGCAGGGCCTCCAGCCAGATCAGGGCCGAGGGGACCATCCAGGCCGGCAGCCGCGCGGCGAGATGGGCCATCGCCGCCCCGGTATCGCGGGCCTCGCCCCGCGGCACGGCGAAGGCCGTCAGCCGCCGCTGCCGTCCCTCCTCCCGCGCCGCCACGACCACCGCCTCGCGAATCTCCTCCTGAGAAGCGAGCGCGGCCTCGATCTCCCCCAGCTCGACGCGGAAGCCGCGCACCTTGACCTGGCCGTCCATGCGGCCGAGGAAGTCGAGACGGCCGTCCGGCAGCAGCCGGACGAGGTCGCCCGTGCGGTAGAGCCGCTCGCCGGGGGCCCCGAAGGGAGAGGGGACGAAGGCGGCGGCGGTCAGGCCGGGGCGGCCGAGGTAGCCCAGGGCCAGGCCGTCGCCGCCCGCGTAGAGCTCGCCGGGCACGCCCACCGGCACCGGCTGGAGGTCGCGGCCGAGCACCAGGACGCTGGTGTTGGCGATCGGCCGCCCGATGGAGACGGCCGCGCCCGGCTCCCCGTCCCCCGCTTGTTCCCCCACGGGGCCGCAGGTGGTGAAGGTGGTGTTCTCGGTGGGGCCGTAGCCGTCGATCAGCCTCAAGGACGGGAGCTCGCGGCGGAGGCGCGCCACGTGGGGGGGCGAGAGCACGTCGCCCCCCGCCAGGAGCTGGCGGAGCGGCGCCAGGGCGGCGGGGCGCTCGTCCACCACCAGGTGGAAGAGCCCGGAGGTCAGCCAGAGGGTGGAGACGGCGAAACCGCGGATCGCCCGCTCCAGTCCGTCGAGCGTCACCTCGCCCGGCGGCAGGATCGCCAGCCGGCCGCCGTTGAGCAGCGCCCCCCACAGCTCGAAGGTCGAGGGGTCGAACGAGACCGGCGTCATCAGCAGGAAGACCTCGTCCGGGCCGAACGTGGCGTAGTGGGTGTCGCGCACCAGCCGCACCACGCTCCGGTGGGAGACCGCCACCCCCTTCGGGGTGCCCGTGGAGCCGGAGGTGTAGAGGACGTAGGCGAGATCGCCACTGGAGACAGGGACAGGGACGGCAAGGACGCCAGGGACAGGGACGTGGAGCGGCAGCGTTCTCGCGGACGTGGGCAGCCCGGCCAGCCCTTCCTGGGCCAGGACCAGGGGATCGCCCGCGTCGGCCAGCATCAGCGCCAGGCGCTCGCGCGGGTAGTCGGGGTCGAGCGGCAGGTAGGCGGCGCCGGCCCGCAGGACGGCCAGGAAGGCGATCACCAGCCCGGGCGAGCGCTCGGCGAAGATCCCCACGAGGTCCCCCCGCCGCACCCCCTGGCGGGCCAGCTCGCCGGCCAGGGCCGCGGAGCGCTCGTCCAGCTCGCGGTAGGTCAGCAGCGATCCAGGCTCGGGGCCGAGCAGCGCCGGGGCGTCCGGCCGGCGGGCTGCCTGCTGCGCGAACAGCTCCGGGATCGACGCCTCGGCCGGATAGGCGGCGGCGGTGTCGTTCCACTCGGCGAGGAGCTGGTGGCTCTCGGCCGTGGAGAGGAGCGGCAGCTCGCCCGCCGGCCGGTCCGGATCGCCGGCGAGGGCGCCCAGGAGGCTCTCCAGATGGCCCAGCAGGCGGCGCGCCGTGGCCGGCTCGAAGCGGCGCAGGGCGGTGAGGCGGAGGCTCAGGGAGCCGCGGGCCACCACGGTGAGGGTGAGCGGGTAGTTGGTGCGCTCGGCGACCGCCACGTCGGTGATCCGCAGCTCCCCCAGCCGCTCCGCGACCGCCGGATCGACCGGATAGTTCTCGAAGGCGAGGAGGCTCGTCAGCAGCGGCTCGCCGGGAGGCACTTCGGAGAGCGCCTGCACGCGGGCGAGGGGCAGCCACTCGTGCTGGCGCATCTCGATCTGCTCGGCCTGGAGCCGGGGGAGCCAGGCGGACAGGGGCTCGCCCTCCGGGATCTCCACCCGCGCCGGCAGGGTGTTGATGAACAGGCCCACCATCGACTCGACGCCGGGGAGCTCGGGGGAGCGGCCGGAGACCACGGCGCCGAAGACCACGTCCGCGCTCTGGGAGTAGCGGGAGAGCAGGAGTGCCCAGGCCCCCTGCACGAGGGTGTTGAGGGTCACCCGCAGCCGCTGCGCCAGCGCCTCCAGCCCGGCCGTCAGCGGCGCCGGTAGGGCGGTGGTCCGCTCGAAGTAATCGTCCGCCTGGCTGCCCTCCGTTCCGGGATGGTCGAACGGCACCGGGGTGGGGGACGTGAAGCCGCGCAGCCGCTGGCGCCAGAAGCTCTCTGCCTCGGCCTGGTCGCGCCCGGCGATCCAGGCCACGTAGTCGCGGAAGGGGCGCGGGGGCGGCGGCAGGTGCGGCTCGCGGCCGGCGGACAGCGCCTGGTAGAGGGTGAAGACCTCGGTCAGCAGGAGCGAGAAGCACCAGCCGTCGAAGACGAGGTGGTGGGAGGTCCAGATCAGCCGGTGGACCTCCTCCTCCAGGCGGACCAGGGTGAGCCGCAGGAGAGGGGGGCGGCCGAGGTCGAAGCCGCGCGCGCGGTCGGCGGCGAGCAGGTCCCGCCAGCGCTCCTCTTGTGCCGCGGGCGGCAGTCCCCGCCAGTCCTCGGCCCTCCAGGGGAGCGCCACCCCCCGTCGCACGAGCTGCAACGGCCGCTCGACCTCCCGCCAGAGGAAGGCGGTGCGCAGGGCCGGATGGCGGTCGACCACCCGCTGCCAGGCGGCGGCGAAGGCGGCCTCGTCGAGCGGCCCGGCCAGCTCGGCGGTGAGCTGCTCGACGTAGAGGTCGGCTCCGGCCGTGTACAGGCTGTGGAAGAGCATCCCCTCCTGCATGGGGGCCAGGGGGTAGAGATCCTCGACCCCCGGGTCGCCGCCGACCAGGCGGTCGAGATCCCGCGGGTCCAGCCCGGCCAGGGAGAAGCTCGCGGGGGCGCCGGCCGCCGCCTCCCCGGCCGCCGCCTCCTGCCCGGCGACGGCGGCCAGGGCGGCGACGGTCTGGTTCTCGAAGAGCTGGCGGGGGGTGAGGAGGAGCCCCTCGCGGCGGGCCCGCGCCACGATCTGGATGCTGAGGATCGAGTCGCCGCCGAGCTGGAAGAAGTTGTCGTGGACGCCCACCCGCTCGAGGCCCAGCACCTCGCGCCAGATGGCGGCCAGGAGCTCCTCCCGGGCGTCGCGGGGCGGGGCGAAGCCGGCGCTCTCGGCCACCACCGCCTGGGGCGGCGGCAGGGCCTTGCGGTCCACCTTGCCGTTGGGGCTGAGCGGCAGGGCGGCGAGCGGCACGAAGACGGCGGGGACCATGTGCTCCGGCAGGCGCGCGCGGAGGAAGGCGGGCAGCTCCCCGGCGGGCGGCTCGCCCACCACGTAGGCCACGAGCTGCTTGTCTCCTCCCCTCCCCGCGAGCGCCACCACCACCGTGTCGCGCACTTGCGGGTGGTCCAGGAGGGCCGCCTCGACCTCCCCCGGCTCGATGCGGAAGCCGCGCACCTTGACCTGGAGGTCGGTGCGGCCCAGGAACTCCAGGGCGCCCCCTTCGGCGGGCACCTGCCGCACCAGATCCCCGGTGCGGTAGAAGCGGCGCCCGTCCACGGTGACGAAGCGCTCGGCCGTCAGCTCCTCGCGGCGGAAGTAGCCGCGCGCCACCACCGGGCCGCCCACCCACAGCTCGCCGGGGATCCCCGGCGGCACGGGCGCGCCGAATGAATCCACCACCCGCAGCTCGATCTCCGGCAGCGGCCGGCCGATGAGCGACCGCTCGGGGGCGCGGCGGCGCGAGACCAGGTGGGCCGCGCAGACGATCGCCGTCTCCGTGGGGCCGTACAGCACCTCGATGTCGGTGAACGGGAAGGCGGCGAGGAGCTCCGCCTGGAGCTCTGGGGGGACCAGGTCGGCCCCCACGCTCATCTCGCGCAGGCCGGCGAAGGGCTGCGGGCCGCGCTCGCGGGCCAGCGCCGCCACCCGGCGCACCAGGGCCGGCACGGTGAAGACCACGGTGGAGCGCTCGAAGGCCCGCAGCAGGCTCGCCGGATCGAGGATCTCGCCGGCGGCCAGGACCTCCACCCGGCCGCCCACGAGGAGGGGCATCACCAGGTCCAGGAACGCGGCGTCGAAGGTGTACCGCGAGAGGTGCGGCACGCGGTCGCCCGGCCCCATGGCGAAGCGGGAGATCACCGAGGCGAGGGTGGCTGCGAGGCCGCCGTGCTCGATCATCACCGCCTTGGGCTTTCCCGTGGTCCCCGAGGTGTAGATGAGATAGGCGAGATCCCCGGGGCCCACCTCCGGCAGCGCCCTGTCTCCAGGAGCGTCCGGCATCTGGTCGAGATCCAGGGGGACCGTCCCCTCCGGCGGCGGCACCGGCAGGGGGCCGCGATGGATCACCACCGCCGGCGCGGCGTCGTCCAGCA
>JAICSG010000425.1 GCA_025937035.1 Thermoanaerobaculia bacterium
GCCTTCCTCCGCGCCTACTTCGACACCTTCGCCTTCCAGTCCATGGACTCGGCCCGCTTCGTCCAATACCTCAAGCAGAATCTTCTGGGAGGCGACGAGGCGCAGGCCAAGCGGCTCCAGGTGGACGCCTGGGTCTTCCAGCCGGGCATCCCGTCGAACGCGGTGAAGCCCCGCTCCGAGGCCTTCGTAGTGGTGGACAAGGCCGTCCAGGCCTTCAACGCGGGCACCCCCGCGGCCCAGCTCAACACCGCGAATTGGACCACCCACCACTGGGTCCACTTCCTCCAGACCCTCCCCGACACCCTGGACGCCCAGAAGATGGGGGATCTCGACGCCGCCTTCCACTTCAGCCAGACGGGCAACTCCGAGGTCCTGGACGCCTGGCTGCTGAAGGTCGTCAACAGCAAGTACGAGGCGGCCTACCCCGAGCTCGAGAAGTTCCTGATGACGGTCGGCCGCCGGAAGTACATCCAGCCCCTCTACGCCGCGATGGCGAAAACCCCCGAGGGAGCCGAAAGAGCGCTGAGGATCTACGAGAAAGCGCGCCCCGGCTACCACTCCGTGTCTCAGAGCTCGATCGACGAGGTCTTGGGTTGGCGCGGATAGGCCGGCGGATCTTCCGCCATCCCCGGCGGATAAACATTTGACCCCGGCGGAAGGCCCGCCGCGGAAAATTGTTTGTCCGCCACCCCCGGCGGGCGAGCCGTCGGGGGCGAATATTTGTCAGCCGGGGTAAATTGTTGACCCGCCACCCGCGTCAAGCCTCTCGCCGCGGTCAAATGTTCATCCGCCGGGGGTGGCGGGAGGCCCGCCGGGGTCATTTGTTCGTCCGGCGACCCCGGCGAATGAGCTCGGAGGCTTTTTCCGCGAGCCTGTGTGGGTATTTTTCCTGCCCTGCCCTGCCCTACCCCTCCCGCTCCACCATCACCACCGTCACGTCATCCGTCACCGGCCGTCCTCCGCAGTGGGCCATCACGAGGTCCATCAGGGCGTCCGCGGCCTCGCCGGGGGGGCGGCTCCGGAGGTCCGCGAAGGCCTCTTCCAGACGCTCGGGGCCGAGCTCCTGGTCGGCGGGGTTGCGGGCCTCGAAGGTGCCGTCGGTGTAGGCCAGGAGACGGTCTCCGGGGGCGAGGGTCACCTCCCCCACCGGCAGCGGACGGCCGCGGAAGATCCGGTTGAGCAGCGGACCGGTGGCCCCCAGACGCTCGACGGCGCCGTCCCCCTTCAGCCAGAGGAGCGGCGGATGGCCGGCGTTGACGTAGCGCAGGCGGCCGTCCGGCAGCAGCAGGGCGTAGACCATGGTGGCGAAGGCGGCGGCCTCGAAGAAGTCGATCCCCAGGAGGACCTCCCTTCCCACCCGCTCCGGGTCCACCCCGCGGCGCCGGGCGGCGTCCAGGGTCGAGCGCAGCATGCCGGCGTACATGGCGGCGCTCACCCCATGCCACACCACGTCGCTCACCGAGAAGACCAGCCCGCCATCCACCGCCTGCGCGAGATAGAAATCTCCCCCCAGGGCGTCGCAGGAGAGCAGCCGCCCCTCGATCCGCCAACCCTCGCCCGCCACCGGATCGCGCGGCAGCAGGCTGTGCTGGAAGAGCCGTGCCTTCTCCAGGTCCTCGGCGAGCGCCTGGGCGTAGCGGTCCTTGGTCTCCCGCTCCTGCTGGAGGCGCAGGCAGCGCTCGACCAGCGCCCGCAGCACCCGGCGGTCGAACGGCTTGAAGAGGAAGTAGAAGGCCCCCTCTTCCAGCGAGCGGAAGAGCTTCTCGTCCGGCTCGGAGATCGAGCCGGTGATCAGGATCACGTCCGTCTCGGGCCAGCGGGCGCGGATGGCATGGCAGAGCGTATAGCCGTCGCCATCCTTCAGGCGCACGTCGACCAGGGCGAGGTCGAATTCGCTCCTCTCCAGGCAGGCCAGGGCCTCGGGCGCCCCCGCCACCGACTCCACCGAATAGGAGGGAGCCAGGATGCGCTCGATCGCCCGGCGCATGCCGGGATCGTCGTCCACCACCAGGATGCGGTCGTGCTGCCTCATGCCGTCGCCTCCGCCTCCTCGTCACCGCAGAGCCGCAGCTCGACCTCGACGCGCGTGCCCACCCCCGCGGCGCTCTCGATCTCCAGCCCGCCGCCGTTCTGCCAGGCGAGCGACCGGCAGATGGCGAGCCCCAGCCCCACGCCGCCGTGCTTGGTCGAGAAAAACGGCTCCTCCACCTTGTCCAGCAGCTCGGGGGGGATGCCCGGGCCGTCGTCGCGGACCGCGAGATAGGCCGTGCCCTCGTCGCCCGGCCGGGTCGAGATCACGACGCGGCTCCCCGACTCCCCCATCGCATCCAGGGAGTTGTTCACCAGGTTCAGCACGATGTGCTGGAGGTCGTGGCGCGAGAAGCGGACGCAGGGGAGCTGCTCGTCCAGCTCCAGCACGGTGTCCACTCCCAGGCGCGCCGCGGCCCCCTGGAAGAAGGGGACGGTGTCGCGGATCACCTGGTTGACGTCCACCGGGCCGTCCCCCGGGCGCCCGCCGCGGGCCACCCGCAGCATGTTGCCGAAGATGCGCTGGCAGAGCCGCGCCTTTTCGATCACCAGAGACAGATCGCGGTCGATCATCTCGGGATCGGACGTCCCCTCGCGGAGCTCCGAGCGGACCTGCTGCACCAGCGGCAGGATGGTGCCAACCGCGTTGTTGACGTCGTGGGCCACGGCGCTCGCCAGGGTGACCAGGGTGGCCTTGAGCTCGGCCTGGATCGCCTGCCGCTCCAGCGACATGTTGAGCCGGGCGTTGCGGATCGACACCGCCGCCGCGGGCAGGAAGCGCTCCACCACCTGGACGTCCCAGGGGTCGAACGGCCGCCGCTTCCAGCCGGCGATCTTGAGCAGGCCCATCAGCTCGCCGCCGAAGAAGAGGGGGGCGCAGATCAGGCTGGCGGGCACGGGGATCCCCCGTCCGCGGTGATAGGTGAGCGCCTCCCAGAAGGGGTCGTCCAGGGCGTCGGCCGCCAGCCGCCGGATACCCGGGCGGTCGCCGAGGGCCCCGACCAGCGAGGCGGCCGGGATCTCGTGCCCCACGAAGGCGCTCTTCCCCTTGGTCCAGACCATCTTCTCGGCCTCGATGCGGAAGACGGTCCCTTCCGGGTCGTAGGTGAGCACGGCCGAGGAGTGGTCGTAGTCCACGAGCTGGTGCAGGCCGTCGAGGATCTGGTAGGCGAGGTCGCGCGGCCGCAGCTCGGAGACGATCTTCCCCCGGATGCGGTCGAGCACGCGGGTCAAGCGCAGCTCCTCGCGGCGGGCCAGCTCCTGGGCGAGCACGCCGCACAGCCGGTCGAGGGTGCGCCGGGCCGCCTGGCCGAATTCGCGCTCCCTTCTGGAAGCTCCCACAACCGCCACCTGCCGGCCATTGACGGTGACCCGGGCCAGCACCACGGTCTTGACCGTCTGGGGGCGCTCGTCGCGCAGGAAGGCCGCGGAGCGGACGAAATCGCACAGCACGTAGTCCCCGCGCACCACCCGCACCTCGCCGTCGCCGCCCGTCACCCAGACGCACTCCGCCCCCAGCCGCAGCAGCACGGCGTCGGCGAAGTGGCCGTAGAGCTTGCGCACCGGCCCGATCCCCTGGAGGTTGCTCTCCAGGACCTGGGCGAACAGCTCGCGTGGGGCTTTGCGGAGGTCGATCATGACGGCGGCACCACAAACGGGGCGGAAGAGGATAGCACGGTCCGCCCGGGCGGTGGTGCCGTCCTGGTCCTCCTGCCCATCGGTTCTTCCCACCCTTCGAAGCCTCACCCTCGGTCCCTCTCCACTTGTGGAGAGGGGGACAGGGGGTGAGGCCTCGAAGGGCATGACGCCCCGAGGAGCACGGGCGTTGATCCTGATAATCTCCCCCCGCCATGGCCATCCTCTCCACCACGCCCCTCCCGCCCCATCCGCCGCTCGACCGCTACTACCGGGACGAGGAGGAGCGCCGCCGCAAGGTGGGCTCCTGGTTCAACGAGGCCGCGGGGGATTACGACTGGATCAACCAGGCGGCGAGCTTCGGCACGGGGACCTGGTACCGCAAGCAGGCCCTGCTGCGCGCCGGGCTCGAGCCGGGGATGTCCCTGCTCGACGCCGGCTCCGGCACGGGGGTGGTGGCGGCGCAGGCGCGGAGCGTCGTGGGGGGCTCCGGCCGGGTGATCGCGCTCGATCCCAGCCTGGGGATGCTGGAGCACGCAGCGAAGCGGGGGGTGCGCCGCCGGGTGCGGGGGGTGGCCGAGGCGCTCCCCTTCCCCGATGAAAAATTTGACCTCCTGAGCATGGGGTATGCGCTCCGCCACGTGGCGGACCTGCGCGCCACCTTCCAGGAGTACCGCCGGGTCCTCAAGCCCGGAGGCAAGGTGCTGCTGCTGGAGATCACCCCCCCCTCCTCCCGGCTGGCCCACCACCTGCTCGGCTTCTACATGGGCCGGCTCCTCCCCTTCCTGGCCCGCTTCGGCCGCGGCGGCCGGAGCTCACGGGAGCTGATGGAGTATTACTGGGACACCATCGACCAGTGCGTCCCTCCCGCCACCATCCTGCAGGCCCTGGCCGAGGCCGGATTCAGAGATCCCAAACGGTACGTGGAGCAC
>JAICSG010000746.1 GCA_025937035.1 Thermoanaerobaculia bacterium
ATCGTGCTTCTTTGGATTCAGGTTACCGCTGGCTGGTCGGGCTGGCAGTTGTTGGTGTCATGCCTTGTAATCTGAACGATATGGTAGTAATCGCAATGGAGCGGGTAGTTATAGTAAAGGATTACATAGCCGCCCGTCCCCGCGAGCCCGGAGACGGTTCCAGATCTGGAACGGCCTCTCCTATCCCTACCCCAGCGGCGGCAGTGCCCGCTCGGCCTCCACGATCGGCTCCGGAGCCTTCTTTCCTTCCCGGAGCTCCCGTTTCCGGTCGCCTCGCGCCAGGGTGATCTTGAGGGCGGGCGGGGTGATCAGGGTGGTCACGATCACCATCACCACCACGGCGGCGAAGACGGAGGGGACGATCACCGGCTGGCCGTGCAGCCTGAGCTGGGAGCCGATGCCGGCGAAGATCAGGCCCACCTCCCCCCGCGGCACCATGCCCATCGCCACCGAGACGCGGTCGAGGCCCCGCTCCAGCACCCCGCCGGCGCAGATCATCTTGCCCAGGATGGCGGCCAGCGAGAGCAGGGCCGCGAACCCCAGCACCCCCGGCTGGCCGAAGCTCGCGAGGTCGACCCGCACCCCCATCAGCACGAAGAAGACCGGCACCAGGAAGCCCGCGATGGGGTGGATCAGCTCCTCGATCGTGTGCTTGGTGCGCTCGCCCAGGTCCCGGTAGTGGACGCCGTCGAGGATCAGCCCGGCCGCGAAGGCGCCCACGATGGTGGCGAGGCCGATCAGGTCCGCCAGGTAGGCCAGGAGGAAGCAGACGGCGAGGGAGAGGGCGAGGAGCATCCCCTGCACCCGCAGGAATCCCGCCAGCCGGAAGACCCGGCGGGAGAGCCAGCCGCCGATCAGGATCGCGCCCACCAGGAAGACGACCGCCTTGACGATGATGATCAGGGCGTCCGAGGCCCGCAGGGTCCCGCCGGTGTTGGCGGCGGAGATCACCCCCGAGACGACCGACAGGATCACCAGGCCGAGCACGTCGTCGATCACCGCGGCGCCCAGGATGATCTTGGCCTCGCGGGCCGAGAGCTTGCCGAGGTCGGCCAGCACGCGCGCCGTGATCCCCACGCTGGTGGCGGCCAGGGTGGCGCCGATGAAGACGTGGGCCAGGGTCTCCTCCTCCGGGAGCATCCAGGCCGAGACCCCCCAGCCGAGGAAGAACGGCGCGACCACCCCCAGCACCGCCACCAGCAGGCTCGACCACCCCACGGAGAGCATGTCGTGGACGTTCGACTCCAGCCCCACCTGGAAGAGCAGGAGGATCACGCCGAGCTGGGCCAGCACCTCGATCCCCACCGAGGTCTGGAGGAACTCCAGATGGCCGAATCCCAGGAGGGCCAGATTGCCGATCACCATGCCGAACAGGAGCTCGCCCAGCACGGACGGCTGGCCCATGCGCTCGAAGATCTCGCCTCCCACCTTGGCCGCCACGAGGATGACGACCAGCCCGAGCAGCACCGGCACCACCGGCCCCCCGTGCCCGGCGCCGTCGGCGGTCTCGGAGGGCAGGCTCCAGGCCCGGGCCGTCAGAAAGAGCCCGAGGAGAACGATCGCGGAAACGGCTTTGCGCATGATAGGTACCTCCCTCCCAGCCTGTCCGAAGGGATGGTACGGGAAATCCAGCTCTGCTTCACCGCTGCCGCGCCCGCGCCGCCCACCCCAGCGAGAGGGTCAGCAGCCAGGCGATCACGGCCCACTGGGCGCCGCCGGCCGCGAGGCTCCAGAGGAGCAGGGGCGGGCCGTCCAGGTGCAGGAAGGCGAGCGAGACGGGGAAGTCGATCCAGGCGAGGACGTTGCCGCGGCCGAATTCCCCCCAGGTCTTCCAGACTCCCAGCGCGGTGGCGGTGTGGAGCAGGAAGCCGGCGAGCAGGGCGGCGCGGCCCGGGTGGCGGCGGATCATGGGCGGGCTCCGTCCGCGGCGAGGCGGAATCCGTAGTCGCTGTAGCGCAGGCCGGGCGGGATCGCGGAGCGCGCCGCGCACCGGCTGACCTTGGTCTGATGGCGCCAGGAGCCCCCCCGGGAGGCGCGCCGGATGCCGGTGGCGGGCCCCCTGGGATCGTCCACGGGCGATACCTCGTAAAAACGGGCGTCGTACCAGTCCGCGCACCACTCGTGGACGTTCTCGCCGAGCCCCAGGAAGCCGAGCGGATGGAGGGAGGGGTAGGCGTCCACGGGCTCGGGTCCCTCCAGCCAGCGGCGCTCGTAATCCGGGAGCGATTCCGGCGGATTGTCCCCCCAGGGGTACAGAACGTCCCGCCCGGCCCGCGCCGCGTGCTCCCATTCGGCCTCGGTGGGGAGGCGGACCGCGATCCCCAGCCGCTCGCCCGTCCAGTCGCAAAAGGCCATGGCGTCCTCCCAGGAGGGGCCAACGGCCGGCATCCGTGGATGGGCGAAGGCCGGCTCCGTCCAGAACGGAGGCGCCGGACGGCCGGTCGCGTCGAGAAAGGCCTGGTACTCCTCGCGGGTCACCTGGGTCCGGGCCAGCCGGAACGGCGAGACCCGCACCTCGTGGCGCGGGTTCTCGTTGTCCCGGGGGCCACCTCCCATCCAGAAGCGGCCCCCGGGCAGGTCGATCCACTCGGAGCCCATGGCGGATAGCATAACGCCCTTGCCTACCTGCCCTCCTTCCCGCTATCCTCTCCCGCTTTGAGGAAACCCCGCTCGCATTTCCAGCGGCGATCCCTGGAAAAGACAGGATTGTAGGAATCGATGGAATCCAACGCTCAAGCCTCGTCCGTCGCCTGGAATTGGCGCGACCGCGCCGCCCGGGCCGAGGCCGCGCGCGCCCGGGAGGCGGCGTCCAACCGGACCAAGGGGCTGATCGGCGGCGCCGTCGGCCTGGCCGTGGCGGCGCTCTTCTACTTCGTCTTCCACCGGACCGTGGCGGCGGAGGTGATCGCGGGTATCGCGATCCTCGTCGCCCTGCTCGCCCTGATCTCTCCCCTGGGCCTCTACAAG
>JAICSG010001000.1 GCA_025937035.1 Thermoanaerobaculia bacterium
CTGGGCGTCCGGCCCTTCGCAGCCTCCCCCTCGGTCCCTCTCCACAAGGGGAGAGGGTGGGCCCGCAGGTCAGCGGTTTTCGACTTCGGCAGGTCGCTTCAGCTACGTTCCCCCTCTCCACTTGTGGAGAGGGACCGAGGGTGAGGCTGCGAAGGACAGGGCGCCCAGAGGGCACGGGCATATATGATCAAGGCCTCATGGATCTCTTCGCCCTCACCCGCGCCCTGATCGACATCGACTCGACCACCGGAAGGGAGCGTGAGGCCGGAGAATTCATCTTCCACCATCTGGAGAACCTCGTCAGTCGATTCGAGGGTGGCGCGGTCGAGCGGATGCCGGTCGAGGGGGAGCGTTTCAACGTCTTCGCGGCCTGGGGGGAGCCGGCGGTGGTGCTCTCGACCCACATGGACACGGTGCCGCCGTTCTTCCCCTCCTCGGAGGACGGCGAATTCATCCATGGCCGCGGGGCCTGCGACACCAAGGGGGGGATCGCCGCCATGCTCCAGGCCGCCCAAGAGCTGCTGGAGGAGGGGACACGCGGCTTCGGCCTCCTCTTCGTGGTGGGTGAGGAGACGGACAGCATCGGCGCCCAGGTGGCGAACCGCCACCCGCGGGGATCGCGCTACCTGATCAACGGCGAGCCCACCGAGAACCGGCTCGCCCTGGGGTCCAAGGGGTATCTCTACATCCGGCTGGAGGCCGAGGGAAGGGCCGCCCACTCCGCCTATCCGGAGCTCGGGGAGTCGGCGATCGACCGGCTCCTGGACGTGCTGACACGGCTGCGGGCCGTGCCGCTCCCCAGCGATCCCGTCCTGGGCGAGACGACGATCAACATCGGCACCCTCGCCGGCGGCCGGGCTTCCAACGTGGTGGCCGACCAGGCCAGGGCCGAGGTGACGGTCCGCACGGTGGGGCCCGCCGGGGACCTGAAGCGGCGGATCTCCGAGGCGGTCCACGCGGTGCCGGGGGTGCGGATCGCCGAGATCCGGGAGACCCCGGCCGTCCAGCTCGGGTCCCTCCCTGGCTTCGAGACCACCATCGTCAAGTACACCACCGACGTCCCTCGCCTCGGCGCCTGGGGGGAGCCCTTCCTGCTCGGCCCGGGGAGCATCCACGTCGCCCATACTCCCGAAGAGAGAGTCGCCAAACGGGACCTTCTCGACGCGGCGCGGCACTATAGGGATATGGTCCGCCAACTGCGGGACCGGTAGACTGTGCGCCTTCCCCGGCAGAGGGGGATCGGGAGTGAGGTTTTCGATGGACAAGAAGATCGAGGTCGGAATCCTGGGCGCCACCGGCACGGTGGGCCAGCGGTTCGTGCAGCTCTTGGAGAATCACCCCTGGTTCGAGGCGAAGTGGCTGGCGGCGAGCGACCGCAGCGCGGGCAAGAGCTACCGCGAGGCCACCTCCTGGCAGCTCGAGGGGGCGCCGCCGGCCGATGTGGCCGCGCGCACGGTCGAGGAGTGCGTGCCGGGGCGCGGGCCGCGGCTGGTCTTCTCCTCGATGTCGGGAAGCCTGGCCGGGGAGATCGAGCGCGATTTCGCCGCCGCCGGACACATCGTGGTCTCCAACTCCAGCCACTACCGGATGGCCCCGGACGTCCCCCTGCTGGTGCCGGAGATCAACCCCGGCCACCTCGGGCTGCTGGCGGCCCAGCGGAAGGAGCGCGGATGGGATGGGGCCATCGTCACCAACCCCAACTGCGCCGCCGTGGTGCTGGTGATCCCGCTCGCCGCCCTCCGCCCCTTCGGGATCAAAAAAGTGGCGGTCACCACCTTCCAGGCGGTCTCCGGGGCGGGCTACCCCGGCGTGCCGTCGCTCGACATCCTCGGCAACGTCATCCCCTACATCGGGGGGGACGAGGAGACGAAGGTCGAGAGCGAGCCGCAGAAGATCCTCGGGGATCTCGAGGGGGACCACATCCGGCCCCTCCCCTTCACCGTGAGCGCAAGCTGTAACCGGGTACCGTCGATCGACGGCCATCTGGTCTCGGCGAGCGTCGAATTCGAGCGCCGGCCCACGCGCGAGGAGATCCTGGAGGCGTTCGCCGCCTTCTCCGGCCTCCCGCAGGAGCGGGGGCTCCCCTCGGCGCCGCGGCGGCCGATCCACTTCATGGA
>JAICSG010000623.1 GCA_025937035.1 Thermoanaerobaculia bacterium
CGCGGCCACGGCCCCGCGCGGGCCGGTCCGCACCAGCTCGGCCATCCAGCGGGGCCACTCGCCGGGAGGCAGGGCGCCGGGGTCCTGCCCTCGCCCCAGGGCCCGCAGGGTGTCCAGGGCGGGAGTGAACGGGGCGAGCTTGAAGCCAGCCGCCACCAGCTCCCGCTGAAAATCGTCCGCCGCCCGCTCCAGGGGGAGGGTCCGCAGCTCGGCCAGCCGTTTCTGCAGCCGCCTCCCCTCCACCAGCCAGTCGGCGGGAGAGGTGATCTCGGCCTTGGGGCCCAGCCGCGTCCGCAGCAGGTCCCGCGCCGCCGCCGCCCGGTCGAGGGCCTCGTCCAGGGTCTTGCCACGGAGGACCACCGAGAAGGTGTCGAGCCCCACCGAGAACTTCTCCACCAGCAGCTTCTCGGCCTCCGCCGAGGGGGCGTCGGCCGGCCGCAGGGCCCGCAGATCGGTCGACAGCTCCAGCCGCGAGATCCCCCAGGCCGCCGCCGCGGTCAGCAGCAGGGCCAGCAGGAGCGTCCCCCGCCAATGCCGGGCCGAGCGGTCGGCGAGCCCCGCCAGCAGCGGCCGGCCGAAGCGGGGCCAGAGCCGCAGGGGACGGAAGCGGTCCGAGACCCTGGGGAACCCCGCCAGGATCGCGGCGCACAGGGTGGCGGTGGCGATCAGGACGGCGACCACTCCCAGGGAGAGCACCTGCCCTAGCTCGCGGAGGAGCCGGAAATGAGCCACCGTCAGCGAGGCGAGCCCCGCCGCCGTGGTGAGGGCCGTGGTGAGGATGCCCGGCCCGGTCTCCCGGAAGGCCGCGGCCAGCGCCGCCGGCACCCCCTCACCCCGCAGCCGCCGGTCGCGGAACCGGGTCGAGCCCAGGATGCCGAAATCGACTCCCATGCCGAGAAGGGCGGCGGTGAACCCCACCCCCACCACGCTGATGCTCCCCAGCTCCAGCGAGGCGCCGCCGATCATCCAGAGCGTCCCCGCGGCCACCGTGGCGAGGATGGCCGAGGGGAGGAAGAGCCCCTCGAAGCCGAGGATCATCACCAGGGCCAGCCCCAGGAAGGTCCCCGAGGCGGTGCCCGTGAGGTCGGCCCGGAAGACCGCCTCGTCCTGGGCGGCGTAGATCGGCCCTCCCACCGCTTGAAAATCGAGCGGTGCCCCCACCGACGCGCGCACCTCCGCGTAGGCTCGGCGCAACTCGGCCAGCAGGGCCCTCCCGCCCGCCGGATCGACCTCGGCGCTGGCCGGGGTGAGAATCACCAGCGTGGCGTCTCCTCCCGGAGAGATGAACGCGCCGCTCAGGGGATCGAGCGGGAGCGAGGAGGCGGCGGCCCCGAGCAGGCTTTCGGAGAGCCCCAGGGGATCGGCGGCGAACAGACGCGCCGCCACGGCCCCCACCGGGCTGCGCACCGCCTGCCGCATCTCGGCCACCCGGTCGTGGATCGCCTGGGGCTCCAGCCGCCGGGCCAGATCCTCCCGCCATCCCGGGGTCTGCACCAGGAGCGGCATGCGGGGGGCCACGTGGGCGAAGAAGAAGCGCTCGTCCTCCTCGGTGAGCCCGGCCCGGGAGTCGGCCACCAGCGGGCTCCGCCGCATGCGGTCGGCCAGCTCGGTGGCGGCGGTGATCAGCGTCTCCGGCTCCGCCCTTTTTTGATCAGACCGACCCGGCGAGCGCACCAGCACGAAGACCTTCTCGAAGCCGCCGAAGGTGCGCAGGAAGGTCCGGTAATCCTCCGAGGCCGGCGCGTCCTCGGGCAGCAGGGCCTCCAGTTGGGTCTCGATGCGGAAGCGGGAGGCGGGGATCAGCATCGCCAGGGTGAAGAGCACCGCCGCCGCCAGCACCCGGCGGGGGTGGCGGGCGACCAGATCGGCCCAGGCGGCGGAGAAGCGAGAGAGCATTCGATTCAAATGGAGATCAGGCCGAGGCGCCCGCGTCCACCACCAGCGTCTGGCCGGTGATCGCCGCCGCGCGGTCCGAGAGGAGGAAGAGCACCGCCTGGGCTACGTCGGCGGGCACGACCCCGCGCGCCAGGCACTCCCCGGCCCGCAGGTGGGCGATCTTCTCCGGGGGCAGCCCCGCCGTGAGGTCGGTGGCCACGAAACCGGGGACCCCGGCGTTGACCCGCACGCCGCGCTTGCCCGCCTCGCGGGCCAGCGACCGGGTGAGCCCGAGGATCCCCGCCTTGGAGGCGGCGTAGGCCCCCTGGCCGGCCACGCCGTGCAGGGCCGAGAGGGAGGAGACGTTGACGATCGACCCCCGCCGCCGCACCATCATCCCCCGCAGCACCGCCCGGCAGCAGCGGAAGAGGCCACCGAGATTCGTATCGAGCACCGCCTCCCAGTCCTCGTCCGAGGTCATGGCGAGGAGCGACTCGCGGCGCAGGCCGGCGTTGTTGACCAGCCCGGAGAGCGGCCCCAGCGACTCCTCGATCTCCGCCACCAGGTCGTCCGGCCGGGCGCGGTCGCGCAGATCCAGGCGGAAGGCGCGGGCCCCGGTGGCCGCCTCGACCTCGCGGGCGGTTCCTTCCTCCGAATTCCAGGTGAAGGCCACCGCCGTCTCCGGCTCCGCCGCCAGGGCCTCGACGACCGCCCGGCCGAGCCCGCGGCTGCCGCCGGTCACGAGGACCGTGCCCACCGCAACATCTCCAGGCGGGCGCGGGTGACCGCGCCGGCGATCCGCAGGCTGTCCATCAGGGGGCGGTAGTGGCTGGTGGTCCGGCCGTCGGCGAAGCCCAGCCGCACCGGCACGGTCACCACCTTGAACCCCCGCCGGGCCGCCCGCACCACCACGGCGCTCTCGGCCTCGAAGCGGGCCTCGGGGAAGCCGACCCCCTCGATCAGACGGCGCGAGTAGAAGCGGAAACCGGTCTGGATGTCGGTGAGCGGCTGGCCGGCGGCGAAGGAGATCGCCCTGGAGGAGAGCCGGTTGCTGGCCCGGCGCAGGCCGCTCATCTCGCTGAACAGATGGTCGCGGATGCCGAGCACCAGGTCGGCGCCGGCCTCGGCCGGCGCCAGCAGCTTGGGGATCTCCTCCGGAAGGTGCTGGCCGTCGGCGTCGAGAGTGATCACCCCATCGAAGTCGCGGCCGAAGAGGTCCTGGAAGGCGAAGGCGAGGGCCGCCCCCTTGCCCCGGTTGCGCGGGAAGGAATGGACGCGGGCGCCGGCGCGGCGGGCCTCCTCGGCCGTGGCGTCCGTCGAGCCGTCGTCCACCACCAGCACCTCCTCCAGCTCGAGCAGGGCGCTCCGGACGACCGCCCCCAGCGAGGGCGCCGCCTGATAAGCGGGGATAGCCCCGGCGATCCGCAGACTCAAAGGATCTCTCCCAAGATGGCTCGTTCTCCTGAAGGAATCGTACCCCAGGGCGAACGGCCACCGGGTGGGGGAATTCTAGCTCACCCCCGCCCCAGCACCACCCATGCCGCCGCCCCCCCCGCCGCCAGGCTGGTGGC
>JAICSG010000712.1 GCA_025937035.1 Thermoanaerobaculia bacterium
CAGGAGCTGCTGGCGACGAGAAATCAACGAGCCGTAGATGAGATAGCCGCTGAGAACGAAAAACAGATCCACGCCAGCATTGCCGATAGTGTGTAGTGACGTTTCAAAGAGGAGAAACCCGGAGCTTCCCGAGATCAACGGTTTTATGAGGGTCACGAAATGAACCAGGAAAACCAGGAATACGGCGAGCCCCCGCAGACCTTCCATCGGCCGGACATTGGACGCCCCGCCCCCGCGTGACAGCTCAAACCGCTGCGCCAGCCAGTCCAAGGTGAGCCTCCCGACTTGGAATATGAGTCCAAGCATTCCGCCGTGGAGACGCCGTTACGACCTGTTTCTGAAGCTCAAGCCCGTCAATGGGCCGGAGAGCTACCTCCCAACTCTCCCGCCCCTCGAGCTACACCCAAGGTAGCTCCGTTTAATATTTTCGTCAATCCTATAAAATGTGACGTATAAAGCTATAGCACTCGGGTATAGGTGGCCCTGCTGAGCCTTGGTCGAGCTCCCGGGGGAGACAGAGGGTGAGGTCGCGGGCCACGGACGCTCCGGATCGCGGAGATTTCGGGCCCTTCCCCTGGCGGGAACAAAGCGGGCCTACCCCAGGTTACAATCTCCGCCATGGCAGGCTTCAAGCTCGAATCGCGCGTCACGCCCCAGGGGGACCAGCCCGAGGCGATCCGCCAGCTCACGGAGGGGCTGGAGCGGGGGGACAAGGAGCAGGTGCTGCTCGGCGTCACCGGCTCCGGCAAGACCTTCACCATCGCCCAGGTGATCGAGAAGGTCAACCGGCCCACGCTCATCCTCTCCCACAACAAGACCCTCGCGGCCCAGCTCTTCCAGGAGTTCCGCAGCTTCTTCCCCCACAACGCGGTCGAGTATTTCGTCTCCTACTACGACTACTACCAGCCGGAGGCCTACGTCCCGGCCACCGACACGTACATTGAGAAGGAGACCAGCATCAACGAGGAGATCGACCGCCTCCGCCTGCGCGCCACCAAGGCCTTGTTCGAGCGGCGAGACGTGATCATCGTGGCCTCGGTCTCCTGTATCTACGGCCTGGGCTCCCCCGAGGCCTTCTTCGGCATGCTCCAGTTCTTCATCCAGGGGGAGGCCGAGGGAATGGAGGCCGCCCTCAAGCGGCTGGTCACCATGCAGTACGAGCGCACCCAACTCGACCTCTATCACGGCAGCTTCCGGGTGCGCGGCGACGTGCTGGAGATCCTGCCGGCCTATGAGGACATCGGCATCCGGGTCGAGTATTTCGGCGACGAGGTGGAGCGCATCACCCGCTTCGACGTCCTGCGGGGGGAGACCCTCCAGCAGGTGGACCGCATCGCGGTCTATCCCAAGACCCATTACGTCACCCCCAAGCCGCGCCTGGAGCGGGCCGTCGAGACCATCGCCGAGGAGCTGAAGTGGCGCCTCGACGTCCTGGAAGGGGAGGGCAAGCTCCTGGAGCGCCAGCGTTTGGAGCAGCGCACCCGCTTCGACCTCGAGATGCTCAAGGAGATCGGCTACTGCCACGGCATCGAGAACTACTCTCGCCACCTCTCCGGCCGCGCGCCCGGCGAGCCGCCGCCGACCCTCTTCGACTACTTCCCCGACGACTTCCTCCTGGTGGTCGACGAGAGCCATCAGACCCTGCCGCAGGTGCGCGGCATGCACGCCGGCGACCGCTCGCGCAAGCAGACGCTGGTCGACTTCGGCTTCCGGCTCCCCTCGGCGCTCGACAACCGGCCGCTCACCTGGGACGAGTTCGACGCCCGCATGGGCCAGCGGATCTACGTCTCGGCCACGCCGGCGCCGTTGGAGCTGGAGCGCACCGGGGGCGTGATCGTCGAGCAGCTCATCCGTCCCACCGGCCTGCTCGATCCGGTGATCGACGTCCGGCCCGCTCAGGGGCAGGTGGACGACCTCGTCGGCGAGATCCGCAAGGTGGTCGGCAACAAGGAGCGGGTGCTGGTGACCACCCTGACCAAGCGGATGGCCGAGGAGCTCACCCAGTACCTCAACGAGCTGGGGATCCGCGTCCGCTACATGCACAGCGACATCGAGACCCTGGAGCGGGTGGAGATCGTGACCGGTCTGCGCCGCGGCGATTTTGATGTATTGGTGGGGATCAACCTGCTGCGCGAGGGTCTCGACCTGCCGGAGGTCTCGCTGGTGGCCATCCTGGACGCGGACAAGGAGGGGTTCCTGCGCAGCGAGACCTCGCTGATCCAGACGTCCGGACGCGCCGCCCGCAACGTCAACGGCCGGGTGATCTACTACGCCGACCAGATGACCGACTCGATGCAAAGGGCGATCGGTGAGACCGAGCGCCGGCGGGTGAAGCAGGGGGAGTACAACACCGAGCACGGCATCGAGCCGGCCACCATCCTGAAGGACATCCACAACCCGCTGGTGCAGATGATGAACCTCGACCTCTACGCCGCGGGTGGCCCGCCGCGCCTGGGCACCGGAGCCGACGGCGACGGCTCGGATCTGCCGCTCGCCGAGCGCATCTCCCGTCTGGAGAAAGAAATGCGCGCCGCCGCCAAGCGCCTGGAGTTCGAGGAGGCCGCCGCGCTCCGCGATCAGATCAAGGAGCTGCGCGAGCTGCAGATCTACGCGGGGTAGGGCGGGGCGTTCCTCGGAGCCTCAGCGTTTCAGAGTGCCATCTTCTCGACCTGCCCCTTGATCTCTTTGACCAGGTCCGGGACGTTTTTCAACGCCGGTTCCTCCTCGGCCAGCACCGCGGCGAACGCCGCCTTGACGTCCTTGGCGTGGGCCGGGCCGGCGCCGGAGTCCTTGAGCAGCAGATCGATCAGCCGTTCGGCGGCATCGAGCCGGCCCCAGAGATAGTCGTTCTCCCGCCATTCCCGCTTGAAGAAGGCGCCGAAGTGCGCGTCCGCGACCCCCTTGAGCTTCGCCGCCGCGGTGTTGCGCCCCAGCAAGGTGGAATCGTTCGGGCTCATCCGCACGATGTGGAGCGGGCGGAGTTCGCCGGCCTCGGAAAGGCTGGTGGCGGTGTAGATCATCGCGTCCCAGAAGGGGAAGCCCAGGTACCGCAGGAGCACCTCCCGGCGCTGCGCG
>JAICSG010000948.1 GCA_025937035.1 Thermoanaerobaculia bacterium
CGGCGTCCGCTTCTCGCCCGAGAACTACGCCGCCCAGCCGCTCTTCAGCCCGTCGGACCCCAGCCAGTTCAACATCTCGCCGGGCAACCGCGCCGACTTCCTGATCCAGGCTCCCACGGTGCCGGGCGTCTACCGCCTGACCCATCATCTGGCCGGCCGGAGCGCGGTCTCGGGGCCCAAGAGGGAGAAGCTCCGCCTGCGCGACCAGGCCCTCCTGAAGCTGGAGGCCGTGCGGCTGGGCGCCAGCGCCCAGGCGGCGAAGGGTGAGCCCTCCGAGCCCGCGCTCCTCACGCTGGTGATCGAGGCCCCCGAGAAGAGCGCGCCGAAGACAAAGACGAAGCGGGCCCTGGCCACCGGCTTCCCGTCCGCCGCCCAGTGGCCGAAGATGCCCTGGTACCTTCAGAACCTCCCCACCAACACCGTGGCCGAGAACGATCTCGACTTCCAGATGACCGGCGGGCCGGGCGATCCCACCACCCAGTTCAAGATCAACGGCCAGCAGTACGACCCCAACTGCGCCACCATCACCACCAAGCTGGATACCACCGACACCTGGGTCGTGCAGAACAGCAGCGTGCTGGCCCACCCGTACCACATCCACATCAACCCGTTCCAGCTCGCGGAGCAGGGCACGGTGGTCAACGGCCAGCGGGTGCCCTTCGTCAAGTACGCCAGCCCGGTCTGGCAGGACACGATAGCCCTGCCGGCCGTGAACAGCTCCTGGGACGTCAAGGCCGGCCCGATCTGGAACAACGCCGACGCCCAGAAAAAGTGCCCGACGGTGTGCACGAACAATCACGGAGGCACCTGGAACAATCAGTGGAAGACCACCGTCCCGGGCAAGGAGTCGGTCTGCGGCTGCTCCTACACGGGCAACGGCTACGTCCTGTTCCGCCACCGCTATCTGGACTTCACGGGCGAGTACGTGCTCCACTGCCACTTCCTCGGCCATGAGGACCGGGGCATGATGCTCAACGTGCAGACCGTCTGCAAGGACGATCCCACGAAGATCGGCAAGGCCCGGCCCTTCCCCCAGCCCGAGTGCGTGGCGGGGAATCTGACCGCGGCGGCGCCGCAGTGCCCGCCGGCCGGCTCGTCCTCGGCGACCGGCATGGGCGGTATGGCCGGAATGGAGCATTAGGAGATCTCTATGAGCTCACAGCCGCCCCGGCGCCGTTGGGCCGGATTCACCCTCTTCCTGCTGATCCTGGCGATGATCGCCATGGTCGTTGTGCCGGTGTTTCTGATCCGGCCCTTCTCGCCGCAGACGCCGGGCGGGCTCGCCGTCGCCTTCGCCCTGCGGCGGTGGGCTCCGTTGGCCACGGCGCTGGCGCTGATCGCCGGCCTGGCGCTGGCGGTCAGCCTCTGGCGGGGCGGAAGATGGTGGAGCCGGGCTCTGGTGGTGCTGGCGCTGATCCCCCTGGCCGGGGCGGCCTGGTTTTCCCGCTTCAACGTATTCGAGAAGATGTTCGCGCCGCTCGGCGCCTCCCGGTTCGTGCCCGCGGCCGAGGCGGGCTGGGTGGAGCCGGGAGACCTGGTGCTGGCCGTGGAGCGCAACGGCGAGGCGGCGGCCTATCCGGTCCGCCAGGTGGCCTACCACCACATCGTCCAGGACGTGGTCGGCGGCGTGCCCGTCGCCGTCACCTACTGAACGCTCTGTCACACCGGTCTGGTGTGGAGATCCGAGGTCGACGGGCAGAGGCTGCGCTTCCACCTCACGGGCATCAACAATCAGAATTTTTTGATGGGCGACGAGCAGACGGGGTCGTGGTGGCAGCAGGTGACGGGCGAGGCGGTCTTCGGGCCGCTCAAGGGGCGGCGGCTCGACCTCGTCCCCTACGATGAGATCAGCTTCGCGGCCTGGAAGCGCGAGCACCCCGACGGCCGGGTCCTGCGGCCGGACGACAGCGCTCCCTGGCGACAATTCTCGCAAAACTGGGAGGCGGAAACCGCCAGGGCGCCCGTGGTGACCCCGGCGAGGACGGGCGATCCGTTGAAGCCTCGCGACGTGGTGGTGGGAATCCGGCTCGGCGCCGCCGCCCGGGCCTACCCCCTGGAGGCGCTCCAGAAGCAGAGCCCCGTGCAGGACGCGGTCGGCGGCGTCCCCGTTCTGCTCGTGGTGGGGGAGGACGGCCGCTCGGTGCGCGCCTTCGAACGCACGGTGGACGGCCGCCCCTTGAGCCTCTTCGCCCGCTCCGGATCCCCCCCGCGCCTGGTGGACGCCGAGACGGGGAGCGAATGGAGCTTCGCCGGCGAGGCCACCGCCGGCC
>JAICSG010000441.1 GCA_025937035.1 Thermoanaerobaculia bacterium
AAGGCGGCGCGGGCGGGGAGACGGAGCAGCCGCCTGCCTTCAGGAGCCTCGACCGGCGCGTCGTCCGGCTCGCGCGGATCGAGGAAAAGGGACCTTCCGACGGGAAACGGTTGCGCCCGTTCCCGCCAGGTGGCGAACCAATCGGCGTCGGGGACCGTCTCCTCCCGCTCCAGCTCGACCCCGGGGAGCGTCTCCCCCGGCCCGGCCTCCAGAGGAAACCAGGCCTCCAGATGGACCCGGCCGTCAGGACCGGTCGTGGACTGCACCCCGAGCGTGCCCGCCATCCAGAGGAGGGCGACGGCGGATTCCTCCAGGTCGGGAGGGAGGGCGTAGATGCGCCGGAGATGGGGCATCTACTAACCGAACAGATTCTTCACCCGCTCGATGACCCCCTTCTCCTCCTTGACCGGATGGCCGCCGAGCTCGGCGAGGCGGCGGAGGAGCTGCAGCTCCTCGGGGGAGAGATCGCGCGGCTGCGGCACCTCGACCTCCACGGAGACCACGTGATCCCCCTTGCCGGCGCCGTCGAGGCGGGCGATCCCCTGGCCGCGGAGGCGGAAGTCCCGCCCGTGCTGGGTGCCGGCCGGGATGTCCAGCGTCGCCTTGCCGTGCAGGGTGTCCACCTCGATCGAGGAGCCGAGAACCGCCTGCGGATAGCTGATCGTGGCCCGCGACAGCACCGTCGAGCCGTCGCGGCGGAACTGCTTGTGCGGGCGGACCTGGAGCACTACGTAGAGGTCCCCGGGCGGGCCGCCCCGCCGGCCGTGCTCCCCCTCGCCCGCCAAACGCAGCCGGGCGCCGGTGTCGACGCCGGCCGGGATCTTGACCGTGATCGAGCGCTCCTCCTCCACCCGCCCCTCGCCCCGGCACTCGGTGCAGGGATCGCTGATCACCCGCCCCTCCCCCTGGCACTGCGGGCAGGTGCGGGCCACGGTGAAGAACCCCTGGGTGAAGCGCACCTGCCCCCGGCCGCCGCACGCCTGGCAGACCGCGGGGGGCGCGCCGTTGGCGCTGCCGCTCCCCGAGCACTTGGGGCAGCTCTCCAGCCGCGGGATCTTGAGCGTCGTCTCCGTGCCGAAGGCCGCCTCCTCGAAGGTCAGCGTCAGGTCGTAGCGCAGGTCGGCCCCGCGGGTCATCCCGTTGGGGCCCCCACGCCGGCCGCCGCCACCGAAGCCGAAGAGGTCGCCGAGGATGTCGGAGAAGTCGGCGAAGATCGTGGGATCGAACCCGCCCGCCCCCGCGCCCGACACCCCCTGATGGCCGAAGCGGTCGTAGCGCGCCCGCTTGTCGGCGTCGGAGAGCACGGCGTAGGCCTCGGCCGCCTCCTTGAAGCGCTCCTCGGCCTCCTTGTCCCCCGGGTTCTTGTCCGGATGATCCCGCACCGCGATCTTGCGGTACGCCGACTTGATCTCCTGCTGGGAGGCGCTCTTGCCGACCCCCAGCACCTCGTAGTAATCGCGTTTCGCCATTCCTTCTAACCTTTCACCCTCACCCCAGGCCGGCGCCGCCGCCCGCCCGGGTCAGCATCACGTCGGAGAGGGTGCGGGAGACGGTGTTCAGATCGTAGATCGCGGCCTCCAGATCGGCGCGCTTCTCGTTATTGAGCGCCACGCGGGCCTGCATCAAAGCCTCCTGGATCCGCTTGACATCGCCATCCCCGAGCACGTCCCGGAACTGGCCGAAGACGCGGTCGTTGCTGTAGATCAGCCCCTCCAGGCGGTTCTTGAGCTGGCGGAGCTCGCGGCGCTCGAGGTCGGCCTGCGAGTTGCGGTCCGCCTCGTCGATCAGGCGCTGGACCTCGGCCTCGGAGAGCCCGCCCGCCGGGTTGATCTGGATGCTCTGCGAGAGGTTGGTCGCCATGTCCCGCGCCGACACGTTGACGATGCCGTTCGAGTCGATGGCGAAGGTCACCTCGATCTGCGGAACGCCGCGGGGCGCCGGCGGGATTCCCACCAGCTCGAAACGGCCCAGCGACTTGTTCTCCATGGCGAGCTGGCGCTCCCCCTGGAGGACGTGGACCTGCACCGTGCTCTGGTTGTCCACCACGGTGGTGAAGATCTGCGTGTTCTTGGTGGGGATCGTCGAGTTGCGCTCGATCAGCTTGGTGAACAGCCCGCCCTGCGTCTCGACGCCGAGCGACAGCGGGGTGATGTCGAGCAGCACCAGGTCCTTGATGTCGCCGCGCAGGATCCCCCCCTGGATGGCGGCGCCCATGGCGACCACCTCGTCCGGGTTGATCTCGCGATTGGGGCGGCGGCCGAAGATCCGCTCCACCGCCTGGGCCACCATCGGCGTGCGGGTCTGCCCGCCCACCAGCAGCACCTCGTCGATCTGATCGGCGCGCAGGCCGGCGCCGGCGAGGGCGTCGCGGCAGGGCCCCTCGGTGCGCTCGACCAGGTCGCGCACCAGATCCTCGAACTGCGGCCGGGTGAGGGTGCGGGCGAGGTGGCGCGGGCCGGTGCGGTCGGCCGAGATGAACGGCAGGTTGATCGACGTCTCCTCGGTGGCGGAGAGCTCGCACTTGGCGCGCTCGGCCGCCTCCTTGAGCCGCTGGAGGGCCATGCGGTCCTCGCGCAGGTCGATCCCCGTCTCCTCCTCGAAGCCGGCCATCAGCCAGTCCATGATCCGCTGGTCGAAGTCCTCGCCGCCGAGATAGGTGTCGCCCGAGGTCGAGCGCACCTCGAAGATCCCCTGCGAGAGCTGGAGGATCGAGATGTCGAAGGTGCCACCGCCGAGATCGTAGACGGCGATCGTGCTGGCGGTCTTGCCCCCCATCGGCTGGTCGAGCCCGTAGGCAAGGGCGGCGGCGGTGGGCTCGTTGAGGATGCGCACCACGTCGAGCCCCGCGATCTTGCCGGCGTCCTTGGTGGCTTGGCGCTGCGAGTCGTTGAAGTAGGCGGGGACGGTGATCACCGCCTCGCGCACCTCCTCCTGGAGCTGCTCCTCGACGAACTCCTTAACCTCGCGCAGCACCAGGGCCGAGATCTCCTCCGGGCTGTACTGGCGGTCGCGGATCTCGATCTTGAGGTCGCCGTTGACCGCCTCGACCAGGGTATAGGGGAGGATGCTCCGCGCCCGGTCGATCTGGGGGTCGCGGAACTTGCGGCCGATCAGGCGCTTGACCGCGAAGACAGTGTTCTGGGGGTTGGTGATCGCCTGGCGCTTGGCGATCTGCCCCACCAGGCGGTCCCCCTCCTCCGAGAAGGCCACGATGGACGCGGTCGTGCGGCTCCCCTCGCGGTTGGCCAGCACCACCGGCACGGTGGCCTCCACGATGGCGGCACAACTGTTCGTCGTACCCAGGTCGATACCGAGGATCTTGCTCATAAGTCAGGGCTCGGAAAAAGCTAGCCCCATATTGTACGTGGTTTGGTGAAAATCCCGTAGGGCGGCCCCGCGGGGCCGCCCCGGAAGGAGCCGGGCCTGCGGTCCTAGAGCGCCGGCCCCTCCTCCCCGCCCGCCGGCCCCTGAGAGCCCTCGGAGCTCGCGGCGGCGGCCTCGGCGGGAACGGCGACCTTCACCATGGAGGGCCGCACCAGCCGGTCGTGCATCTTGTAGCCGCGCCGCAGCTCGGCGACCACGGTGGGCACCTTCACCTCGCGGCTCTCCTCGCGCGACACCGCCTCGTGCAGGGTGGGATCGAACGGCTGCCCCACCGCCGGCACCTCGACGGCCCCGAAGCGGCGCAGCAGATCGGTCATCTGGCGGTGGATCATCTCGACGCCGCGCTTCAAGTCCTCCGCCGATCCCTGGGCCGAGAGGGCCAGGTCGAGGTTGTCCGCCACGGTCAGCAGCTCGCGGACCGGCTCGATCAGGGCGTACTTCCTCATCTCCTGGCGCTCGCGCTCGGCGCGCTTGCGGTAGTTGTCGAAGTCCGCCAGGGTGCGCACCGAGCGGTCGCGGAGCTCGGCGACCTCCTGGCGGAGCTTGGCGATCTCCTCGGCCGATCCGGCCGGGGCGCTCCCCGTGGGGGCGTCGGCCTTGGCGCCGGACTGCACCCCCTCGACCGCCGCCACGGCGTCGCGCATGGCGGCCTCCAGGTCCGTCGTCTGATCGTCCAGATCGAGCGCCACCTCGGGGGTGTCGCCCGCGTTTCGCGTATTGTCTGCCATCGCGTCCTCGCTCTCGTGGTCTTTCCGGTCTCAATATATAAAGGAATGGAGCCCTGGCGTCATCTCCGGTCGGGATCGCTCGAGAAGGCCTCGGCGAGGGCCCGGCTCAGGGTCTCGCCCAGGAAGTGGACGAGCGGGATGATCGTCTCGTAGTCCATGCGCGAGGGGCCCACGATGCCCAGGGTGCCGAGCGGGCGCTCGCCGGCGCCGTAGGGGGCCGCCACCACGCTGAATTCCAGGTCCGAGGTGAGCTCGCAGTCGGCGCCGATCAGCACCCGTACGCCGCCCCCCTGGATGCACCGATTCAGGATGCGTACCAGCCGCGCCTTGTCGGCGAAGGCGTCGAACATCCGGCGCACCCGCTGCACGTCCGACAGCTCGGGCTTG
>JAICSG010000629.1 GCA_025937035.1 Thermoanaerobaculia bacterium
CCGCCGTCCAGCCGAAATCGGGATCGGCCATCTGGAGCCGTTCGAGGGCCTCCCAGCGGATCGCCCTGAAGGGGCCGAGATCGGTGAAACGGTGGCCGTAGAAGAGCCGGATCAGCAGGCAGGCCACGAGGTTCCCGGCCCGCGCCTGCGGCAGCAGCGCCCCCTTCTCCCGCCGGCCCAGCACCCGCGAGCCGATCACCAGGTCGGCCTGATCCCCCAGGATCGGCGCCACCAGCGACGGCAGCTCCTCCGGATGATCCGAAAAATCGGCGTCGATGAAGACCACCACGTCCGGCGGGCCGGTGCGCCGCAGATGATCGAGCCCGGCCAGACAGGCGCTGCCGTACCCCCGGCGGGCCGCCTCCACCACCTCGGCCCCTCCCTCGCGGGCCACCCGCGCCGTGCCGTCCAGCGAGCCGTTGTCCGCCACCACCACCCGGCGCACGGGAGGGTGGGGGAGGCCCGCCAGCACCAGCGGCAGCGAGGCCTCCTCGTTGAGCGCGGGGATCACCACGTCGATGGCGGGGCCTTTGGACACCGGCGGATTTTATGCCATGCTCTGCGCCCCGGCCCGCGGGCCGTTCCGAGGTACGACATGAAAGCAACCATCGCGATTTCCATCCTCGCCGCCGCCGCCCTGTCGGCGTCCGCGTTCGCCCAGGATTTCCACCGCATCGAGCTCAAGCCCACCGGCGCCAAGGTCGAGGGCAAGCCGCTCCCCTATACGATCGAGGTCCCCAGGGACTGGCAGGCGCGCCAGGTCGCGGGCCTTCCCGGCCTGTGGATCGGCCCCGCCGACGCCAAGCCGCCCGAGGACCCGCGGCTGATCTGGGTGCGCGGCAGCCAGGTCCCGCTCGCCGAGCCCGAGAAGGTGGTGGCCAACGTCAAGACCAACGACGAGAAGGACCCCACCTGGTCGGCGCCGCGCGTCGAGATCCGGGAGGTCGGCGGCGTGCGCGGCGTGCTGGTCGAGACCCTCACCGGCGAGAAGGACAAGGCGCGCGGCACCCTCACCCTCAAGGTGCCGCTGGCGGGCGTCTCGCTCGACTTCATCGGCTCCGCCCCGGCCGCCGAGCTGCCGAAGATGCTGCCGCTCTACGAGCGCATCCTCCTCTCCGTGCGCCCGGTGGAGGCGGCGGCGGCCAAGAAGCCTTAAGGGGAGCGCGCCCATGCCCATCTACCCCTACCAGGGAAAGTGGCCCACCCTGGGCGCCCGGGTGTTCCTGGCCCCCGGCGCCCATCTGGTGGGGGACATCACCGTCGGCGACGACGTCTCCTTCTGGTTCCACACCGCGGCCCGGGGGGACGTCAACTGGATCAAGATCGGCGCGCGCACCAACATCCAGGACGGCACGGTGCTGCACGTCGCCCATGAGCGGCATCCGCTGGTGATCGGTGAGGGGGTGGTGGTGGGCCACCAGGCCGTGGTCCACGGCTGTACGATCGAGGACGGCGCCCTGATCGGCATCGGCGCCCGGGTGCTCGACGGCGCCGTGGTCGAGCGCGGGGCGCAGGTGGGCGCCGGCGCGGTGGTGGCGCCGGGACACAGGATTCCAGCCGGGCACCTGGCGCTGGGCATCCCCGCGCGGGTGGCCCGCCCACTGACCGAGGAGGAGACGCGGCGGATCGCGGACACCGTCGACCGCTACGCGGCCTTGAAAGACCAGTACCGCCAGATCCTGGGCTCCGGCACGGAGCGCCAGGGAGACGACAGAGAGGAGACGAAGCCATGAAGCGCCGGGGCGCGGGAACGATCAGGATCGGGGATGTGGGGAGCCGCGTGCGGCTCCAGGCCTGGGTACAGAGGCGCCGGGATCTCGGCGGCCTCCTTTTCCTCGACCTGCGAGACCGCAGCGGCGTCGTCCAGGTGGTGATCCGCCCCGAATCGAGCCCCGAGCCGGCCCAGGTCCTGGACCCCGTCCGCCCCGAGTGGGTGGTCGAGATCGAGGGCACGGTCGTGCGCCGCGAGCCGGGCCAGACCAACCGCGACCTCCCCACGGGGGAGATCGAGGTGACCGCCGAGCGCGCCGCCGTCCTCTCCCGCTCCGAGACGCCGCCCTTCCCCCTCGACGGCCGGATCGAGGCCGCCGAGGACCTCCGGCTGCGCTACCGCTACCTCGACCTGCGCCGCCCCGAGCTGCAGAAGAACTTCATCCTGCGCGACCGGGTGACGCACGAGATCCGCGCCTACTTCCACGAGCAGGGGTTCCTCGACGTCGAGACCCCCATCCTGACCAAGTCGACCCCCGAGGGAGCGCGCGACTACCTGGTCCCCTCGCGGGTCCATCACGGCAGCTTCTACGCCCTGCCGCAATCGCCGCAGCTCTTCAAGCAGATCCTCCAGGTGGCCGGCTTCGAGCGCTACGTCCAGATCGCCCGCTGCTTCCGCGACGAGGACCTCCGCGCCGACCGCCAACCCGAGTTCACCCAGGTCGACGTCGAGATGTCCTTCCCGACCGAGGAAGACGTCTTCGCCCTGGTCGAGGGGCTCTTCGCGCGCGTCTTCCCGCTGGCGGGCATCACGCCGCCGGCCGCCTTCCCGCGCCTCACCTACGCCGAGGCCCTGGCGCGCTACGGCAGCGACAAGCCCGACCTGCGCTTCGGCCTGGAGATCGCCGACCTCTCGGAAAGGCTGGGATCGAGCGGCTTCCGCGGCTTCAAGGAGACCGTGGCGAACGGCGGCGTCATCCGGGGCTTCGCTGTTCCCGGATCGGCCGGGGCCGCCGAGGCCAGCCGCAAGGACGTGGACGGTTGGGCCGAGACCGCCCGCCGGCAAGGCGCGGCCGGCGTGCTCACCCTCCGCCGCAAGGGCGGGGAGACCGTCTTCCAGGTGAAGAACGCCCTGACCGACGCCGAGCTGCAAGGCGCCGCCGAGGCCCTGGGATTGGAGGAGGGGGGATTGGCGCTGATCGTAGCCGCGCCGGCGCCGGTGGCCGCCAACGCCCTGGGGGCCCTGCGGCTGGAGCTGGCGAGGACCTACAAGCTGATCCCGGAAGGCGCGCACTCCTTCCTCTGGGTGACCGAGTTCCCGCTCCTCGAATGGGACGGCGAGGCCAACCGCTGGTTCGCCATGCACCACCCCTTCACCAGCCCCGACCCGCGCGATCTGGACCGCCTGGAGAGCGACCCGGGGTCCGTGCGCGCCCGCGCCTACGACGTGGTGATGGACGGCGTGGAGCTGGGGGGAGGCTCGATCCGCATCCACGACACCGCGCTCCAGAGCCGCATGTTCAAGCTCCTGGGGATCGGCCCCGAGGAGGCGGAGGCCCGCTTCGGCTTCTTCCTGGAGGCCCTGCGCTACGGCGCGCCCCCGCACGGCGGCATCGCCCTCGGCCTCGATCGCATGGTGATGCTCCTCGCCGGAGCCCCCTCGCTGCGCGACGTCATCGCCTTCCCCAAGACCGCCTCGGCCACCGACCTGATGAC
>JAICSG010000751.1 GCA_025937035.1 Thermoanaerobaculia bacterium
CCCGCGGCTGGACGCCCCAGGCCATCAGCAGCTTCGCCAGGGCATATTCGACGGCGAAGAGGATGGGCTGGGCGTATTCGGTGCGGTCGAGCCGGAGCGACTCCTCGCTGCGCTCCCCGCCCCGCCGCAGCATGGCCCGCAGATCGGCCTTCCGCTCGCCGTCCGCGGAGGAGGCGCGCGGCCCGGCCGAGAAGAGGATCTCGCGGACGTCCACGCCCAGGTGCGGGCGGAGGATCTCGGCGCAGCGGTCCACCTCGGCGGCGAAGGCGGGCTCGGAGTCGTAGAGCTCCCGCCCCATGTCCACGTAGTGGTCGCCCAGGCCGGGGAAGAGGAAGACCGCCGGCCGCTGGCTCCCCTCGAAGATTCCCGTGGCTCCGCGCCCCTCGCGCAACGCCGAGACGGCCTCCGCCACGTCCCTGCACACCACGGCCCGGCGATGGCTGAACGCCTTCCGTCCCGCCTGGAGGGTGAACGCCACGTCCGCCAGATTCAGATCCCCGGCCTCCAGCCGGTCGGCCAGGCGGGAGCCCTGAGCCTCCAGAGCCGTGGAGGTGCGCGCCGAGAGGGTGAGGAGCTGCCAGGGGCGGGAGGGGCCCGAGGGCTCCGGCTCCGGCGCCTCCTCCAGCACCGTGTGGACGTTGGTGCCGCCGAGCCCGAACGAGCTCACCGCCGCCCGCCGGGGGGTGTCCCCCTCCGGCCACGGCATGGCCTTCGCCGGCACGTGGAAGGGGCCGAAATCCACCTGCGGATTGGGCCGCTCGAAGCCGACGGTGGGCGGGATGGTGGCGTTCTCCAGGGCCAGCACGGCGCGGATCAGCCCGGCGATTCCGGCCGCCGTGTTGAGGTGGCCGACGTTGCTCTTGATCGATCCCAGGGCGACCGGGCCGCCGCCGTGCCCCGCCTGCGCGAAGGCCTGGCGCAGGGCCGAGACCTCGATCGGGTCCCCCAGGGCGGTGGCGCTGCCGTGCCCCTCGACGTAGGCGATCGAGTCGGGCTCGACGCCCGCCATCAGCAGCCCCTCGGCGATCGCCTCCGCCTGCCCTTCGATGCTGGGAGCGGTGAACCCCACCTTGGCCGAGCCGTCGTTGTTGGCCGCCGAGCCGAGGATCACCGCATGCACGGGGTCCCCCGCCTCCAGGGCGTCGGAAAGGCGCTTGAGCACCACGATTCCCGCGCCGTTGCCCGCCACCGACCCGCCGGCCCCGGCGTCGAAGGAGCGGCAGTGGCCGTCCGGCGAGGCGATGCTCCCCTCCTGGTAGAGGTACCCCTCCTTCAGCGGCGAGCTGATCGAGACACCCCCCGCCACCGCCAGGTCGACCTCCCCCGCCAGCAGGCTCTGGCAGGCCATGTGGACGGCCATCAGGCCGGTCGAGCAGGCGGTCTGCACCACGGCGCTCGGCCCCCGCAGGTTGAGCTTGTAGGAGAGCCGGGTGGCGGCGAAGTCGCGGTCGTTGAGGATCAGCACCTGGAGGGTGCCGGCGCGGCGCATCTCCTCCGGGTTGGGCAGCAGGTTCGAGAGCAGATAGGAGCTGGTGCCGGAGCCCACGTAGACCGCCGTCCGGCCGGGGAAACGCCCGGGATCGACCCCAGCGTCCTCCAGGGCCTCCCAGGCGCATTCGAGCAGCACCCGGTGCTGGGGGTCCATCAGCTCGGCCTCGCGCGGCGTGAAGCCGAAGAAGGCGGGCTCGAACATCTCGACCCCCTCGGCCACCCCCTTGGCCCGCACGTAGGCCGGGTCGCGCACCAGGGCCGGATCGGCGCCGCTCTCGATCAGCTCACCTTCGCTGAAGAAGGAGATCGACTCCACGCCGTCGCGGAGGTTGCGCCAGAGCTCAAGGGTCGAGGCGGCGCCGGGAAAACGGCCGGACATGCCGACGACGGCGATGCCCTGGACCGGGAGATTCTCGTTCGGCTCGGTCATTTCTGGGATCTTCCTTTCGCCCCTTTCGCCCGGGACTCCCGGAGCTGGCGCAGCGAATCCTGGCGGGAGCGCGCCCGCTCGCGGACCTCCTCCGCCTTCGGCGTCTCCGCGGGCGCCGGAGTCTCTCCGGCCGGCGGCGCCTCGGAGAGCTTCCGGGCCAGGGCATCGATCGTGGAATGGCGGAACAGCTCCATGATGGGGATCTCGGTCCCGAGCGCCTCGTTGAGGCGGCCGTGGAGCTTGACGATCAGCAGCGAGCTGCCGCCGGACTCGAAGAAGTTGTCGTGCACCCCCACCCGCTCGAGGCCCAGCACCTCGCGCCAGACCGCGGCGATCGACCGCTCGAGCTCGTTGCGGGGGGCCACGTAGGCCTCGCCCGCGGCCGCCTCGCCGGGAGCCGGCAAGGCCTCGCGGTCGAGCTTGCCGTTGGCGGTCACCGGCAGGCGGTCGAGCATCACGAACGTCCAGGGGACCATGTACTCGGGCAAGGTGCGCTGCAAAGCCTCGCGCAGCTCGGCCGTGGCGGGGGGCGGGGTGACCGCGGGGACCACGTAGGCCACCAGCCGCTTCTCCCCGCCCGCGTCCTCGCGCGCCAGGGCCACCGCCTCGCGCACGCCCGGGTGGCGCAGCAGCGCCGCCTCGATCTCCCCCAGCTCGATGCGGTAGCCCCGCACCTTGACCTGGAAGTCGACCCGGCCGAGGAATTCCATCAGGCCGCCGGGGCCGAAGCGGACGCGGTCGCCGGTCATGTACATGCGCCCTCCCGGCACCGGCGAGAAGGGGTCGGGCAGGAAGCGCTCGGCGGTGAGCGCCGGCTGGCCGGCGTAGCCCAGCGCCGGGCAGCCGCCGCCGATGTAGTTGTCCCCGGGCACGCCGGGCGGGCAGGGCTCCAGATTGCCGTCCAGCACGTAGAAGCGGGTGTTGGCCAGCGGCCGGCCATAAGGGATCGACGCCCAGGCGGGATCGACCTCGCCCACCGGGTACCAGCTCGACCAGACGCTGGTCTCCGTGGCGCCGCCGAAGTTGCCGATCACCG
>JAICSG010000654.1 GCA_025937035.1 Thermoanaerobaculia bacterium
GAGCGTCCAGCCGGTCGAGGAGATCCGACCGGGAGGCGCGGCGAGGGCCGGCGCCGCGAGTTCCCCGAGGGAACGGATCGCGCTCGGAGAGCAGGGCGGCCAGCAGCGCGGCCTCCGCGGTGCGGCCGAGGCGGTGCCCCTCGACCAGGAGCCGGGCCAGGCGCGGATGGACGGGCAGGCGGGCCATGGTCCTTCCGAGGGAGGTGACGCCGTGATCGTCGATGGCGCCGAGCTGTCGCAGCAGGAGGGTGGCGGCGGCGAGGGCGGCGGAATCGGGGGGCTCCAGCCAGTCGAAGGCGGCGAGGGCGGGCTCCCCCCAGGCGAGGAGCTGGAGGGCGGGGCCGGCGAGGTCCACGCGGGCGATCTCGGGCGTCTCGCGCTCCGGGAGAGCCGGGTGCTCCCAGGCGGGCCAGAGGCGCAGGCAGATCCCAGGCGCCTGCCGTCCGGCCCGGCCGGCCCGCTGATCGGCCGAGGCGCGGCTCACCTTCCCCAGCTCCAGGCGGTCGAGCCCGGTGGCGGGGTCGAAACGCAGCCTGCGGACCAGCCCTGAGTCCACCACCGCCGTGACGCCGTCGATGGTGATCGAGGTCTCCGCCACGTTGGTCGCCAACACCACCTTGCGCCGGGCGAGGGGGCGCAGGACCTCGTCCTGCCGCTCGGCCGGGAGATCGCCGTAGAGGGGGAGCACGGCCAGATCCCGCTCGGCCGCCAGGCCGGCGAGAGCCTCCGCGCTCCGCTGGATCTCCCCCACCCCGGGCAGGAAGACCAGCACGTCCCCCGGGGTGGCGTCGAGCACCCGGCGCACCCCGGCCCCGATCTGGCCCGGCAGGGCGCGGTCGTCCGGGCGGTCCATATACAGGACGTCCACCGGATGGAGGCGACCCCGGCTCTCGATCACGGAACAGTCCCCAAGAAAAGCCGCCACGGGGCCGGGATCGAGGGTAGCGGACATGGCGAGGAGCTTGAGATCGGGCCGCGCGTCCCGCTGGACCCGCCGGGCCATGGCCAGGGAGAGGTCGGTCTGGAGATTGCGCTCGTGGAGCTCGTCGAAGATCAGAGCTCCCACGTCCTCCAGGAACGGATCGGCCTGGAGCCGCTGGACCAGGATCCCCTCGGTCACCACCAGGATCTTCGTCTCCGGGCCCGCCTTGCGCTCGAAGCGGACCTGATAGCCCACCTCGCGGCCGAGCGTCCAGCCCCCCTCCTCGGCCATCCGGCGGGCGGCGGCCCGGGCGGCGATCCGCCGGGGCTCCAGCATCACGACCTTCTTGCCGTCGCCGAGCCCCGCCGCCAGCAGGGCCGGGGGCACGCGGGTGGTCTTCCCCGCGCCGGTGGGGGCGATGAGCACCGCCGCGGGGCCTTCCCGCAGCGCCGTGATCAGCGCCGGGAGGACCTCGTCGATGGGGAGGGGCCTGGGCATGGCGGAGGGAGGGTACACCACCCTCCGCTCTCAGGACTTTCCTACCGCCGGCCGGCGGGGACGTGGCTGGTCGTCAGCGAATTGGGAGCGTCCAGATTGGCCCCTTCGTCCACCCCCACGCCGAGGCGGTCCACCAGCTCGCCGCCCAGCCAGCCGGTGACCAGGGCCAGGAGCACGGCCAGCACCGAGAGGATGATGGCCGAGGTCTGGGGGTTCCCCGGATCGGCCCGCCGCAGCAGCCAGGAGCCGGCGAAGAGCAGGACCACCACCACGTTGCCGCCGCCGTGGAGCAGGCCGATCCGCTTGGCGCGGGTGCCTGCGGGGATCGACAGCCAGTCGATCAGGCCGAAGACGGCGGCGACGAGGCCCGAGATGATCCCCACCGCGATCAGGTAGTAGGCGATGGTCGACCACTGCGGGTTGCCGCTCGACAGGTGGGCGATGTCGAAGAACAGCGACGTCGCCAGGAGGCCGAGCGGGAAGACGATCAGCATCTGGTGGATCGGATGGCCGAACAGACGCGCTTTGGCTTGCATGGTCTCCCTCCTTCCGGGACGATCTCATCGCCCCGGGAGATAGGAGAGCAACACCCGTGCCTGCCCGCCTCCAGAGGATCAAATCTCCGGGTCGGGCGCGTGAACCTCGTCGGCGTAGGGGAGGACGCGGAACCCTTCCATCGCCGCGGCGAGCCGGAGGGGCGGATGGAGGGAGACGAAGGCGGCCCCCTGGGTGCGCTCGCGGCACCAGATCAGGGCGGCGGCCAGCTCCAGGGCGTCCGCGGCTTTCAGCGGATGGACGGCGAGAAGGCGCAGGGCCCGGGCGCGCAGATCCTCGGTGGGCTGGACCTCGAAGCCCCGCGCGCGCAGGTGGTCGAGCACCTCCCGGGCCTTCTGGAGGTCGGCGGCGGAGATCGTCTGCCGGCGCTGGGCGGCCAGCAGGGCCTCCCACCATTCGAGGGGCGCCCCCCACCAGAAGGCCATCTCCGGATCGCGCTGGAGGAGAGGATCGACCTTCTCCGAGGCGGGCTCCCGCACCGCGAGCGCCAGGAGGGCCGAGCCGTCCCAGAACCTCAGACGGCCTCCCGCAGCTCCCAGAGCCCGGGATCTTCGAGGTCGTCCAGGGACCGGCGCCGGGGAGGGACGCGGTACTCGGCCCGCGGGAGCTGCCAGAACGTCTCGTCCAGACGCTTCTCGGGCGCCTTGATCTGCCCCCCCCGCACCAGATCCTGGGTGGCCGCGGCCGGCGAGGACGCCGACAGCGGCAGGATACGGGCGATCGGACGCCCGTGCTCGGTGACCACCACCTCCTCGCCCCCCTTCACCCGGGCGAGAGTTTCGGAAAGCAATGCCTTGAGCTCCGCAATTCCCATCGATCGCATGAAAGCAGTCTAGGCCGGCGAAAATGACCTGTCAAGTCAGAATCCCGGGACCAGAAATAATCCCTCTCTACGAGCCGGGCGCGGCGGGCTTGGAGGCGATCGCCAGGAACAGCTCCTGGACCACCTCCTTGAGCTCGAGGGTGTAGTTGGCGAGGTCGCGCATCGCCACCTCCAGTTGCTCGGGGGTGGGGCGGACCATCGCTCCCCCGCGGGCGGGACGGACCTTGTGGGTCATCCGCTCGTCGAGGCTCTGGAGCTTCTGGTAGGCGTCCTTCAGGCGTTGCGGGTCCATGTCACGGTCTCTCCTTGGCAAGCTGGAAGGTGAATTCGACGAGCCGCTCGACCTCCTGGGGATCGAGCCGGCGGGCGAAGCCGGGCATCGGCCCGTACCCCTCCCGGATACGCTGGCGCACCGCCTCGCGGTCGCCCCGCCGCACCATCGGCGAGGTGAGGAGGTTGAGGTGCGGGTAGAGGGCGAGGTTGTCCCCCTTCCCCTCCCCCCGCTCGCCATGGCAACGGGCGCAGTAGGTGGCGTAGA
>JAICSG010001163.1 GCA_025937035.1 Thermoanaerobaculia bacterium
GAATTCTGCACCGCCCGCTCGCCGGTGAAGACCTCGATGCGGTTGACCAGGCCGGAGGTCACCGGCACCCAGGCGATGGCGACCATGGGGCCGCCCATGGAGACGTTGTCGAGGTGGGTCGTGTCGTTGTAGTTGTTGCCGTCGCAGGGCCCGTTGGCGCAGTGCATGCGGAACTTCCAGCGGTGGTCGGGGCCGGTGTAGGGGCCGAACCAGCTGGCGCCCCCCTGGACGGTGCCGGTGTTGCTCCCCCAGTACTTCTGCTGGATGTCCGCGGCGTCCTGCGAGACCGAGGCCTGCTCGCCGCCCGTGGGGTCCCACACCACCCAGTAGCGCACGCCGGCCGCCACGGAGAGCCGGGTATTGAGATTGGCCCCCTGCCAGCCGTTGGCCAGCGAGGTGGTGAAATTGGCCGTCCAGGCGAGGGCGGACAGGGGCTTGGCCGGCGAGCCGCCGTTGTCGCTCCAGATCGCCAGACGGTTGGGCGTCGCCCGCTCGCCGGTGAAGACGTCGATGCCGTCCACCGTCACCGAGGCGGAGGGGATCCACTCGATGGCCACCATCGGTCCGCCCATCGAGATGGTGTTGACGAAGTGGGTGTTGGCGTAGTTGTTGCCCGCGCAGGCCGGCACCGCCACGGTGGCCTTGCCCGCTATCCGGAGCCGCTTGGTCCCGGCCGCGCCGCCGGTGGGGAGCTGGGTGATCCCGCCGTTGTCGGACGGAGTCGAGGTCGGCTCGGAGCAGTCCTCGCCGGGAGGGCAGATCTGTGTGATCCCGCCCAGGTCACCGTCGGGAGGGAGCTGGCCGCAGGCGTCTCCGGTGCAGGGCGGATCGGGCGCCTTGTCGGTGTTGAGGGGGCCGGTCACCGTCACGTCCTCCGAGCCGCTGCCCAGGTCCCGCGTGCCGCAGTCGCCTCCGGGGCACGTGACCTGGTCCACCGGACCGGTGTTGCCGGTGACCTGGCCGTCGTCCGCCGTCTGCGCCTTGGCCAGACCCGGGATCAGAAGAAACAGGAAGAGAAGAAGCACTCTCGCTCTAAGCATCGTCATCTCCTTATTTTTGCTACTACACATTTAAGGGTGCGAAGATGCCCTCCGGGCGCGCCTCTCCCTCCGGGATGCCCCACCGAGGAAAAAACCGGGGCCCCCCGGGCGCGCGAGCCCCGGGGAGCCCCGTCCAAGGGCCCCTTGCGTTCGATTTAGTTGTCAAAGAACCGATGGACCGGCCGCCGGCTACTTGGCGGACTGCTGCTGCTGAGAATCGGCCGGCGCCTTCTTCTTGCGCGGCCGTCGCGGCTTGACGCCGAAGCCGAGGAGCGTCTGGTTGTCGAACCCGAGGCTGCCCCGCAGCATCGCCGAGAGCTGGAGATGGAGGTCCTTCCCCCGCTTCTCGAGAGCCTGCCGCTGCCGCACGGTCTCCTGGAGGGAGCCGCGCAGATCCTGCTGTTTGATGTCCATGTCCTTGGCCTCGGTGATGAGCCCCTGGAGGTCGGTCACCTTGTCCTTGAGATAGGGCATGTCCGTGAGATGGGGCTGGAGAGCGGTGTTGATCAGCTCCCAGTCCGAGATCAGCTTCGCCAGAGTAAACGTAGCCATAATCTTTCTCCCTTTTTGGAGTTGTTGTTTTGAGGGATTCCCGCCCTCGCCGGTTTTGGTTTCCATCACGAATCGACACACGTTCTCTCTCAGGTCATGACAGACCTCCTTTCATGGGCTCCCCAGCC
>JAICSG010000343.1 GCA_025937035.1 Thermoanaerobaculia bacterium
CTCAACGTTGCCGGGCGGGGACAAGCCCCGCCCCTAAGAAAACCAAGCCCCATGAAATCGGTACACAAATCGCCTTTCTCCCTCTTCTCCCGTCGGGTAGGGGGGGAGGCCGGGAGAAGAGGGCCGGGGTGATGAGGGTCAACGGGCCGGGGACGCCAACGCTGACGAAGCGGCGGGCTCAGGACTGAGGGTGCGATCTCCGGCACTCCTCGGAGCAGAAGACCTCATTCCCCCCGCCGCCCGGGAGGGCGCGGCGGGCGGCCACGTAGGTGCCGCAGGTGGCGCATTGGACCAGGGTCTCGGCCACGGCGGCCCGGGGCGGCGGCGGCGCCTTGGGGAGGGTGGGCGGGCCGAAGACGGCGGTGCGGAGCTGGATGGTGAAGCTCTTCCAGGCCATCCGGAGGACGACGAGGAGGAGGATGATGCCGAGGATCCGGGTCATGAATCCTCAGGCCGCGTTGCGCTGGCGGGCCACGGCCTCGGCCAGCTTGGCGACGTCGGGGTTGCCCGGCTGCATCTTCTGGAGCTGCGCCATCACCTGGTTGGCCTCGTCGTTCTTCTTGAGGTCCATCAGGACCACCACCTCGTTGTAGAGGGACTGCCAGTGGTCGGGCGCGACCTGCTTGGAGCGGCGGAAGAGGTCGAGCGCCTTGTCGAACTGCTGGGTCTCCCGGTAGCTGATGCCGAGGTCGGTCATCACGTCCGGATCGTTGGGCTTGAGCTCCAGGTAGTGGCTGTACAGCTCCTGGGCCCGCTGCCAGTTCGAGATGTTGAAGTTGAGATCGGCCAACTGGCGGACGGCCTGGGCGTCGTTCGGGTTCTTCTCCACGTAGTCCTTGAGCTGCTGGATCTCGGCCATGGCGGGGCCGCCCCCCTGGGCTCCCCCGCTCGCGGCGGGCGCGTTGGCGTCGCCTCCGGCCGGGGCCTCGCCGCCGGGTGCGCCCGCGCCGCCGGCGCCATCCTCGCCGGAGACGATCTGGGCGCGGAGCTGCGGCGTCAGGCGCGGCGGCTGGCGGGTGGCCATGGCCTCGAAGAAGAGGTAGGCGGTGACGAAGCCGACGAGGAGGCCGCCCATCAGGAAAAGCAGGTTGTCTTTGTTCACGTTATTGTCCTTCCCGGACGGCGGTCCAGTCGCCGCGATTGGGCTGGCCGGTGACCAACTCGTTGCTCATCCACGTGCCGGCGATCCGGCCGTTGGCCAGGGTCCCGGTCCAGACGCTGTCGATACCCCCCTGAGCGTCGATCCGCTCCAGCCGCAGGTTGCCGTTCGCCAGAGTGCCGCGGAAGGAGCCGGCGGTGCCGCCGTCGATGCTGTAGAGCCCGCTGACCACGATGCCGTCCAGGTGGAGCTCGAAGGTGGCGGTGGCGTTCTGCGGCGAGATGGCGACCCGCCAGCGGCCGGTCAGGGGGTCGGCCGCGCGCGCGGGCGCGCCGGTGTCCCCTTCCAGCAGGGCGATGCGCCGCAGCCGCTCCTGGAGCTTGCCGAGCCGGTCGTTGAGCTTGTCCTCGGCGGCGTGGGCGGCGCCACGGGCCAGGGCCAGCTCGTCCTGCAGGCTCTCCAGGGCCCCCAGGGAGACCGAGTCGGAGGCGAGCGCCTGGTCGAGGCGGCCGAGGATGCCGGCCACCCGCTGGCTCGCCGCCCGCTCCTGATCGCGCGTCTGGTTGTAGGCGAGGAGGTCGAGCGAGAGGAGCCGCTGCTCCAGCCGGAGCTCCACCTGGTTGGCGGCGGGCGGGGCTGGCGCGGCGGTCTCGTCCTGGGCGGCGGCCGCCAGCGGCAGGAGGAGGGCGAGCAGGAGGATCAGGGCTGCGGTCGGGCGTCTCATGAGCGAGCAGATTCTAACAGGGTCGGGGGATGGGGACCCCGCCCGGGGGGGCGGGGTGAGGGTGGGATGAAAGAAAAAAGCCGCTCCGGAGAGCGGCCCTTTTCTCTGCCCCTGTTGCTCGATGGGATGGAATCTAGCTCGCGGCCCTGCGCTGACGCTTCTCCAGGCTGGAGTTGAGCGCCTGCTCGACCAATTCCTCGGCCTCGCGCTCGTTGATGCTCTTGACGTGGGCCACTTCGCTCACGATGAAGTACTTGGCGCGCTCGTACATCTTCTTTTCGCGGAACGAGAGGCTCTTGCGCTGCGAGACGAGTCGCAGGTTCTTGAGCACCTCGGCCACGTCCGTCAGGCGGCCGGTCTTCATCTTGTCGAGGTTCTGCTTGTAACGTCCCTTCCAGTCTTTGTAGGTGTCGATGTTGCCGTCCTCGAGGATATCGAAGAGCGCCCGAACCTCCTTGGTGTGGCACAGCGGACGCAGGCCCACCAGATCGATGTTGGACTTCGGCACCATGACTTTGGAGTTGTTGGCAAGGAGTCGCAGATGGAAATAGAGCTGCTCCACCCCATCGATCTGGCCCGGCTCGATTTTTTCGACCAGGCTGACGCCGTGGTTGGGGTAAACCACCTTCTGACCGACTTTCAATGTCACGTCGAGACCCCCTTGGATTGACGCAAGAGACGAATGGAGCTGCGGATGTAAGGTAAGTCGCTGAGGGACTTCCGCTTACGACGCTTGTTATACACCGGAACAAGCTCACGCGTCAACCACTTCTCCTGTTCTCAGGTGCTCACAAAGTTGTCACATGTGGTGAAAAGGGCGTAAGCGAGGCGATATCTCCTGGGGGCTCAAGGACCTGCGCCTCCCGCAGTCCTTGCTCCAGAACGGTTCAACGAGACCTTCGGCACGCAGTTGACACCCCGGAAGGGAGACCCTAGGATTCCCTTCCTGCTTGCCGGAGTGGCGGAATGGCAGACGCAGCGGACTCAAAATCCGCCGCCCCTTGCGGGCGTGTGGGTTCGACTCCCATCTCCGGCATCACCCCTCCCCTCAAACCGGCGTTGGATGCCCCCTTCCCCCGAGGGGGCGGGAAAGGGGCAAGGGCTCGGGCTAACTCTTCTTCCCGTGGAGCACGTCGATCCGCGCGGCGGTCTTGTCCGTTCCGGTCTTGGTATAGGAGACCCGCACGTTGTCCCCGACCTTGAGGTCCGAGAAGCTGATGGTCTTGCCCAGCCCCCGATACTTGGTGGAGCCGTCGGTCTTGAAGGTCGAGGTCTCCTTGCCGTGCTTGAGCGTGAACGTCTGGGCCGTGGCATCGATCGAGGTGATGTCGCCGTTGGTGCGTTGGTACTTCGTGCTCTTGGAGCTGCTCGTCTTCGCGGCGGCGGAGATGGCGGTGACGAGCACCAGGAGCAGGGCCAGGCTCAGGATAATATTTTTGCGCATAATCTGTTTTTCCCTCTTCATGGAACGCCCCGCGAGGGCCGGTCAGGAGTAAGCGGGGGGCGGCCCTGTGTGGCCGCCCTGAAGCCCCTCTCCCCCGGGGAGAGAGGGGCTTGGGAGGGAGGGGCTTACATCTTCTTCTTCGGGCCGTGGACCACGTCGACCCGGGCGGCCATCTTGTCCGAGCCGTTCTCGACGAAGGAGACGCGCACGTCGTCGCCGACCTCGAGGTCGGAGAACTTGAGCGTCTTGTTGAGGTGGCCGATGTACTTGGTGTTCTCGTCGGTCTTGAAGGTCGAGGTGTCGTTGCCGTGCGTGACGGTAAAGGTCTGGGCGGTGGCGTCGATCGAGGCGATATCGCCGTGCGTGCGCTTGTAGTCCTTGGTGCTCGCCTTATCGCCGGCGAAGACCGCCGTGGCGAGGACCAGCAGCAGGGTCAAACCCAAGACGAGGTGCTTACGCATAGGTGTCATCTCCTTGGATGAAGGGCATCGTCATGATGCCTTCTGCGTCGGGTACTACATGACGCAAGGAGATTGCAAAGAGCGGGCCAGATTTACTCGTACCGCAGTGCCTCGATGGGATCGAGCCGCGAGGCCTTGGCCGCCGGATAGATGCCGAAGAAGATGCCGACGCCGGCCGAGAAGCCGATGGCCAGCCCCACCGCCCAGACGGGGACGTGGGCGGGCGGGAAACCGGGGATCAGCTTGGACACCAGCACTCCCAGGCCGTAGCCGAGGGCGAGGCCGATGCCGCCGCCGATCAGCGACAGGGTGATCGCCTCGATGAGGAACTGGATGAGGACGTCCTGCCGGCGCGCCCCCACCGCCTTGCGCACGCCGATCTCGCGGGTGCGCTCGGTGACCGAGACCAGCATGATGTTCATGATCCCGATGCCGCCCACCAGCAGGGCGATGCCCACCACGCCGCCGACCACGGCGGTGACGTTGCCCAGGACCGTGTTGACGGTCTTGAGGATCTCGTCCTGGGTCTGGATCTCGAAGTCGTCGGGCTCGCTGGCGGGGATCTTGTGGCGCTGGCGCAGCAGGCGTCCGATGCCGTCCTTGACCTGCTCCACCCGCTCGGGGGAAGTGGCCTGAAGGCGGATCTGGATCTGGTCGGCGGCGTTGCGGCCGAACAGGTTGACCGCCGAGCTGTAGGGGACGTAGACGATGTCGTCGAAGTCCATCCCCAGGTTCTGCCCCTTCTTCTCCATCAGGCCGATGACGGTGGCCGGATAGATGTCGATGTAGATCTCCTTGCCCAGGGGGTTGGGCCCGAGGTTGAGCTCCTCGGCGATCTTGGGGCCGATGACGGTCACCTTGCGGTGGTTCTCGAGGTCGACCTGGGAGAAGAAGCGCCCGCGGTCGACCGTCTGGTTGGTGACGTCCTGGTAGTTCTCGGTGGCGCCGATGATCATCAGCGGGTTGTGCTTGCGGTCCTTGTACTTGACCGTGGCGCGGCCGAGGATGAAGGGGGACATCATCTTGACGCCGGGGACCTTCTCCTCGACCGCCTGGGCGTCCTCGGAGGTGAGCTTCACCTGGCGGGCGGCGACGCCGGGGAAGTTGCCGCGGTCCTGCTTGGGCGAGACGGCGATGAAGGTGGCGCCCACCCCCTGGAGCTGCTGGGTGATGGTGTACTGGAGCCCCTGGACGATGGAGACCACCGCCACCACCGCGGCGACGCCGATGATGATCCCGAGGGTGGTCAGGATCGAGCGCATCAGGTTGGCGCGGAGGGCCGCGATGGCGATGCGGAAGTTCTCCAGGAAGACCATGGGGTCGCTCGCTTTCAGGAGGCCGGGCTGCGGCGGCGGTCCCGCCGGGAGGTGGCCTGGTCGGAGGTGACCTTGCCGTCGCGCAGGGTGACCTTGCGCCAGGCATGCTCGGCGATGTCGGGCTCGTGGGTGACCAGGACGACGGTGTTGCCC
>JAICSG010000957.1 GCA_025937035.1 Thermoanaerobaculia bacterium
AGGGCTGGACTTCACGCTCAAAGACATGCCGGAGCCCGAGGCCCGCCCGGCGCCCTGGTGGGCGGAGGAGCGGCGGGGGGCGCGGGAGAGCCGGGAGCCCCGGGAGAGAAAGCGGCGACCTTAGGTAGAATCGCGCCCCATGCCGCTGACCCCCACCGTAGCCATCGTCGGCCGACCCAACGTCGGCAAGTCGACCCTGTTCAACCGCCTGCTGGGACGGCGGCAGGCGATCGTCCATGATCTGCCGGGCATCACCCGCGACCGCATCACGGGGACGGTCGAGCTGGCCGAGGACCGGCCGATCCAGATCGTCGACACCGGCGGCCTGGTGCCCGGGGACGACCCCCTGGGGCTCAACCAGCAGGTGTTCCTGGCGATCGAGGAGAGCGACCTCCTCCTCTTCATCGTCGACGGCAAGCAGGGGCTGGTCTCCGCCGACGAGGAGGTCTGGTCCCACTTCCGGCGTTTCAACAAGCCCACCGTGCTGGTGGTCAACAAGGGGGATACCCGCGAGGCGCAGAGCCGCTTCTCCGAATTCTACAGTCTGGGGATCGACCGCCAGATCCTCCTCTCGGCCGAGCACGGCGGCGGGATCGGAGACCTGCGCGAGGCGCTGGCGCTGGCCCTCCCGGAGATCCCGGACATCCCGACCCCGGACGCTCCCGCGATCGCCATCGTGGGGCGGCCGAACGTCGGCAAGTCCTCGATCCTCAACAAGATCTCCGGCCAGAACCGGGCCCTCGTCTCGCCGGTGGCGGGCACCACCCGCGATCCGGTCGACACGCTGATCACCCGCGGGGACAAGTCTTACCTGCTGATCGACACCGCCGGCATCCGGCGCCGCAGCCAGGTCTCCGGCGCTCCCGAGGAGCTGGCGGTGATGATGGCCCGCCGGCAGATCGAGCGCTCGCAGGTGGCCGTGCTGGTGATCGACGCCGCGGCGGGGGTGACCAGCAGCGACCTCGCCATCGCCGGGAGCATCTGGGAGCTGGGACGGGCGGCGGTGGTGGCGATCAACAAGTGGGACCTCCTGGATGACGAGCGGCGGGAGAAGCTGGAGCTCTCCTTCGAGCGTCTCGACGAGCTGCTCGCCTCGCCGGGGCGGGTCAACGCCTCGGCCCTGAGCGGCCGGGGGATCGAGAAGCTCTGGGGACCGATCGACCGCGCCCTGGCCGCCTACAACCTCAAGCTGGGCACCGGCCAGCTCAACCGCCTGTTCGAGGGGTTTATCCGCAAGGTGGCCCCGCCCGCGCTCGGCGGCGCCCCCTGGCGGCTCTACTACGCCACCCAGGTCTCGACCGCGCCGCCCACCTTCATGCTCTTCGCCAACCGCGCGCTGCCCCGGAACCACCACTACCGGCGCTACCTGGAGAACCGCCTGCGCGAGGAGCTGGACCTCCCCGGAGTGCCGGTGCGGCTGGTGGTGCGGCGGCGGACCGAGTAGCCGCTGGTGTATCGTCTTCCCGTCATGATTCTGCTGAGCACCCTCCTGCTCCTTCCGGGCTGCCGGCGCGAGCCGAAGCGGTCCGCCCCGAAAAGCACCACGGCCCTGATGGATCAGGTCGCCAAGGCGCCGGACTACAGGCCGTTGGCGGACGGGCGCCTCACCCGGAGCCAGATCAGGATGTATCTCGACGTCCAGCGCCGCGAGCAGGAGCTTCGCAAGGCGGGAACCGAGAGCGCGACCGCCGGCCTGCGCGCCGCCCGCGAGCTGGGCTACAACCCCAAGGAGTACGCCTGGGTGCGGGATCGCGCCCAGGACGCCGAGATGCTCCTGACCACGCAGGCCCTGAGCCGGCGGGTGGCGGAGGCCCGGCAGGCCATCCTCGCCCGGCTCCGCCGGCAGCGGGAGGCGGCGAAGAGCGCGGAGGAGCGGGCCGGGATCGACAGGCAGATCCGGGAGCTCGAAACCCCTTCCGGAACGGATAAGGCCGATCCGATCCAGGCGGCCAACGCCGCCCTGCTCGCGGAGGTCCGACATGGACAGTAAAGAGGATCGCTGGGCCCGCCGCCTGGTCTGCTCGAAGACGGGCGTCACCGCGCCGCTCGACGAGCCGGCCTTCGTCTCGCCGGCCGGAGCCCCCTGGATGGTCGAATACGATCTCGATCCTGAAAAAGGGGAGACCTTGCGCCGCGCCCTGCCGGGCCGGCCCTGGACCCTCTGGCGCTACCGCGAGCTCCTGCCGGTGGCCGATTTCGCCGGCCGGGTGGACCTGGGCGAAGGGGCCACGCCGCTC
>JAICSG010000339.1 GCA_025937035.1 Thermoanaerobaculia bacterium
CCTCGACCCGGGCCACCCGGCCGAGCGGATCGGCATGGTCCTGGCGGACGCCGAGGTGGCCGTGCTGGTCACCGAGGAGCGCTGGCTGGGGGGCCTGCCGCCCCACGGCGCGCGGACGGTCTGCCTCGACCGCGACCGGCAGGCGATCGCCGCCGCCGCCGTTGCGGATGCCGCCGCGCCGCCGCCGCGCACGGCCGCCGGCGAAAACCTCGCCTACGTGATCTACACCTCCGGCTCGACGGGGAAGCCGAAGGGGGTGCAGCTCCCGCACCGGGCGGTGGTGAATTTCCTGCTCGCCATGGTGGAGCGGCCGGGGCTCACGGCCCAGGACGCGGTGCCGGCGATCACCACGCTGACCTTCGACATCGCCGGGCTGGAGATCTACCTGCCGCTGGCGGTCGGCGGCCGGGTCGAGGTGCTCGGCCGCGAGGAGGTGACCGACGGCGCCCGGCTGGCCGCCCGGCTGGCCGCCATGGGCGCCACCGTGCTGCAGGCGACCCCCGCCACCTGGCGGCTGCTGATCGACTCCGGCTGGCAGGGGCTGCCGGGGCTGAAGGGGCTGTGCGGCGGCGAGGCGCTGCCGCGCGAGCTGGCCGACGCGCTGCTCGACCGCGGGGTCGAGCTGTGGAACGTCTACGGCCCCACCGAGACCGCCGTCTGGTCGTCGGCGGGGCCGGTGGCGCCCGGCGGCGGTGCGGTGCGGCTGGGCCGGCCGATCGCCAACACCGAGCTCTACGTGGTGGACCGCCAGCTCGGCCCGGCGCCGGTGGGCGTGGGCGGAGAGCTGCTGATCGGCGGCGCCGGCCTGGCGCGCGGGTACTGGGGGCGCCCGGACCTCACGGCGGAGAGGTTCATTCCGCATCCGTTCGCCGCCGCGGCCGGAGCCCGGGTCTACCGCACGGGAGACCTGGTGCGCTACCGGCCGGCGGGGGAGCTGGAGTTCCTCGGCCGGATCGACCACCAGGTCAAGGTGCGCGGCTTCCGCATCGAGCTGGGGGAGATCGAGGCGGCGCTCTCCCGCCACCCGGCGGTGCGCCAGGTGGTGGTGACCGTGCGCGAGGACGGCGGCGACAAGCGCCTGGTGGCCTACCTGGTGGCGGTGCCGCCACCCGCCGCCGGCGAGCTGCGGGAGCACCTGCGGCAGAGCCTGCCGGAGTACATGATCCCGGCGGCGTTCGTGGTGCTCGATTCCCTGCCGCTGACCCCCAGCGGCAAGGTGGACCGCAAGGCGCTGCCGGCCCCGGAGACGGGGCTCGCCGAGGAGGCTTACGTCCCGCCGCAGGGGCCGGTCGAGGAGCTGCTGGCCGGGATCTGGGCGGAGGTGCTGCGCCTCCCCCGCGTGGGGGCCCGGGAGAGCTTCTTCTCGCTCGGCGGCCACTCGCTGCTCGCCACCCAGGTCGTCTCGCGCGTGCGCGCCGCCCTCGGCGTCGAGCTGCCGCTGCAGCGGCTGTTCGAGACCCCCACGGTCGCCGGGCTCGCCCGCGCGGTCGAGGCGGCGCGGCGCGAGCAGGAGGGGTTGTCGCTGCCGCCGATCCTGCGGGTGCCGCGGGGACAGACCTTCCCGCTGTCGTTCTCCCAGGAGCGGATGTGGTTCCTCAACCAGCTCGATCCCGGGAGCTCCGCCTACAACCTGTCGCGGGCCCTCCGCCTGCGCGGCCGGCTGGACCTCTCGGTGCTCGGCCGCTGCTTCAGCGAGCTGATCCGCCGCCATGAGACCCTGCGGACCTCCTTCGCCCTCGACGACGGCCGGCCGGTTCAGGTGGTGAGGCCGCCGGTCCCGGTGGCGCCGGACGTCGTCGACCTGCGCCACCTCCCGCCCGCCGGGCGGGAGGCCGAGGCTCGGGCCTGGGCCACGGCGGAGGCCGCGCGGCCGTTCGACCTGTCGCGCGATCTCCTGATCCGCGCCACCCTGCTGCGCCTGGCCGGCGGCGAGGAGGGGGAGACGGAGAGCGTCCTCCTCCTGACGGTGCACCACATCTGCGCCGACGGCTGGTCGCTGGGCATCCTGATCCGCGAGCTGGCGGCGCTCTACCGGGCGCTCGCGGCCGGGGAGCGCCCGGCGCTGCCCGAGCTGCCCATCCAGTACGTCGACTTCTCGACCTGGCAGCGGACGGTGCTGAGCGGCGAGGCGCTGGAGGCGGAGAAGGCCTGGTGGAGCGCCAGGCTCGCCGGCACCCCGCCGCCGCTGCTCCTGCCCGCCGACCGCCGGCGCTCCGCCGTCCACGGCTTCCAGCCCGCGGTGGGCTCCCTCGTTCTTCCGGCCGGCCTGGCGGAGGGGCTGCGGACGCTGTCGCGCCGGCAGTCGGCGTCGCTCTACATGACGCTGCTGGCCGGCTGGAAGGCCCTGCTGGCGCGCCTCACCGGCGAGGAGGACCTGCTGCTGGGGGCGCCGATCGCCAACCGCACCCGCGCCGAGATCGAGGGGCTGATCGGCTTCTTCCTCAACACCCTGGTGCTGCGGACCGGCCTGTCGGGGGACCCCTCCTTCCAGGAAGCGCTGAGCCGGGTGCGGGAGACCTGCCTGGGAGCCTTCTCCCATCAGGACCTCCCCCTGGAGGCGGTGCTGGAGGCGATGCACGCCGGCCACGGCAGCTCGCCGTTCCAGGTGATGTTCCTGCTGCAGAACGTCCCCGCCCAGGAGATCGAGATCCCGGAGCTCACCTTCTCGCCGCTCGCGGCCGAGCAGCGGGCGGAGGAGCTCGGGACGGCCATCTTCGAGGTGGGCCTCACCCTCATGGAGCAGCCGGACGGGATCCTCGCCGCCCTCACCTACAACGCCCTGCTCTTCGACGAGCCGACCATCCAGGCCCTGCTCGCCCGCTACGAGCGCCTGCTGGCCGGCGCCGTGGCCGATCCGGCGCGGCCGTTCTGGGACTACCCCCTGCTGAGCGCGGAGGAGGAGCGGGAGCTGCTGGCCTGGAACGGCGCGGCGGCGGCTCCTCTCCCCGTGGCCCCCGCGGCCCCCGAGGCGGTGCACCGGCTCTTCGAGCGGCGGGCGGCGGAGGCTCCGGACGCTCTCGCCCTGATCGCCGGGGATCGCCGGCTCACCTACGCCGGGCTCAACCGCGAGGCCAACCGGCTCGCCCGCCATCTGCGGGCCCTCGGCGTGGGGCCGGAGGTGGTGGTGGGCATCGCCGCCGAGCGCTCGCCGGAGATGGTGACCGCCCTGCTCGCCGTGCTCAAGGCCGGGGGCGCCTACGTGCCGCTCGATCCCGCCTATCCGATGGAGCGGCTGGCCTACATCCTGGAGGACGCGGGCGCGGCGGTCCTGGTCTCCACCGGGCGCGTCCTCGCCGCCCTGCCCGGCCTCGTCCGCGGCGGCGTGCCGGTCGTCGACCTGGACGCCGACGCGGAACGGATCGGCGGGCAGGACGGCGCGGACCTCGGCCTCGCCGCCGATCCCGAGAGCCTGGCCTACCTGATCTACACCTCCGGCTCGACCGGCAGGCCCAAGGGGGTGATGATCCGCCACGCCGCGCTGGCCAACTACGTGGAGGCGTTCCGCGACGAGCACGCCTTGGGGGCGGACGACCGGGTCCTCCAGTTCGCCTCGATCAGCTTCGACACCAGCGCCGAGGAGATCTACCCCTGCCTGGCGAGCGGCGCCGCGCTGGCGCTGCGCGACGACGCCATGCTGGGCTCGGCCGCGGAATTCCTCCGCGCCTGCCGGGAGTGGGAGATCTCGGTGCTCGACCTGCCCACGGCGTTCTGGCACGAGCTGGTGGCGCGCCTGGAAGCGGAACCGGCGGAGCCGGCGGGCCTCCCCGAGACGCTGCGGCTGATCGTCATCGGCGGCGAGCGGGCCCTCCCGGAGCGGCTGGCCGCCTGGCAGGCCCAGGGGCACCGCGGGGTGCGGCTGCTCAACACCTACGGCCCCACCGAGTGCACCATCGTGGCCACCCGCGCCGAGCTGAGGCGAGCGGAGGCCGGCGAGGTCCCCATCGGCCGGCCGGTCCGCAACCTGCGCGCCTGGGTGCTCGATCCGCGGCTGCGGCTGGCCGCGCCCGGGGTCCCCGGCGAGCTGTGCATCGGCGGCGCCGGGCTCGCCCGCGGGTACGCCGGCCGGCCTGACCTGACGGCCGAGCGGTTCGTCCCCGACCCCTGGAGCCCCGAGCCGGGCGGCCGCATGTACCGCACGGGCGACCTGGTCCGCCTGCTCCCCTCGGGGGACCTGGAATTCCTGGGCCGGATCGACGATCAGGTGAAGATCCGCGGCTTCCGGGTGGAGCTGCGGGAGATCGAGGCCGTGCTCGCCGAGGCCCCCGGGGTGGCGGAGGCGGTCGTGGTGGCCCGCGAGGACACCCCCGGCGACCGGCGGCTGGCGGCCTACCTGGTGGCCGGCGGGCCGGAGGGGGACCTGGAGATCGCCACGCTGCGCAACCACCTCAAGGGGCGGCTGCCCGACTACATGATCCCGGCCAGCTTCACCCTGCTGGACCGCCTCCCGCTCACCCCCAGCGGCAAGGTCGACCGGCGCTCCCTGCCGGCCCCGGACCGCGCCCGGCGCGGGCCGGAGCGGGACTTCGTCGCGCCCCGCACCGACTCGGAGGAGCGCATCGCGGCCATCTGGGCCGAGGTGCTCGGGCTCGACCGCGTGGGGGTCACCGAGAATTTCTTCGAGCTGGGAGGGCACTCCCTGCTCCTGCCGCAGGTCATCCACCGCCTGCGCGCTGCGTTCCAGGTGGAGGTCCCGTTGCGGGTCCTGTTCGAGGAGCCCACCATCGAGGGACTGGCGGTCACCGTCGAGGAGATCCTGCTCGCGGAGATCGAAAGGCAGCTCGGGGAGGAGGAAGCCGTTGTCGAATGATGTCGTGAGCCGTGTGTCCGCGGGCCTGGAAGGGCGCCCCTTCCGCGCCGAGCCGGAAGACACCGCGAGGTTTTTGCAGGGGGTGACCCTGCTGCATCAGGCGTTCGAGCGCCGGGCGGCGGCCGAGCCGGAGGCCGTGGTCCTGGTGGCCGGGGAGGAGCGGATCACCTGTGGCGAGCTGGAGTCCCGCGCCAACCGCCTCGCCCGCTTCCTGGCCGCCCAGGGGGTCGGGCCGGAGGTGAGGGTGGCGGTCTGCGCCGAGCGCACCCCCGATCTGGTCGTCGCCCTCTATGCCGTGCTCAAGGCCGGCGGCACCTATGTGCCGGTCGACCCCGCCTATCCCGAGGAGCGGCAGGCGGCCATCCTGGGCGACAGCGGCGCCCTGCTCCTGCTCACCCAGGAGCGCCTGACCGGCCGCCTGCCCCACACCTCCG
>JAICSG010000978.1 GCA_025937035.1 Thermoanaerobaculia bacterium
ACCATTTCAATCTTAGTGTCAAGGCTATTGGGTGGGGCATCGCTGGGAGTGCAGAAGTATTTAATTAGGAGAGGGAAAAGATATTGATATGCAGTGGGAGGACGACGACTCTGGATTGTGCTATGGGGCTATCCTGGGTGGCCAGATTCCAGGATAGCTGCAATGAGAGTCACGCTCCGCCCCGGCCTAGCTCCTTCGCAGCAACTCCTCGAAAACCCTCTCGCCATCCACCAATTCCCCACCCTTCGCCTGATCCAAGCCAATCTGGATTTCCCGCCTCAACTCCTTCAGAGGGTCCTCGCGACGCTTCTGAGTCTTCGGCATAGCTGAAGACTACCGCCGATTCACCGCACCGTCCACCCCACCCACCACCCCCGCCATCCGTCCATAGTCCAACGTCCACGCCTCATCCCCGGGCGCGTGGTAGTGCGGATTCCGGACGTCCGCCGTGTCGGTCACCATCACCGCTGGAATCCCCTGATCCCAGTAGCTCCGCTGGTCCGAGGCGTCGATTCCGGCGTCCCTTGGCGCGGTGAAGCTGCGGGCGGGGAAGCCGGTGCCCAGGATCGCGCTCTTGACGTGACGGGTCAGGGCGCGGTCGCTCCAGCGGCCGGCGACGGCGATGAAATCCCCCCGCTTCGGATAGAGGAGACGGAAGAGGGCGTTGGGCGCGGGCTGAGTCTCGGTGAAGTAGCCGATCATCTCCAGGCAGATCATTCCCTGGACGTCCTGCCCCTTGAGGGACCTCGCGTGGACGGCACTCCCCATCCAGGGCGAGCCGAACCAGGGGGGCTCCTCGTTGGCGTAGGCCACCAACTGGACCCGCATGGGGAGACGGCGGCCGTCCAAGAGGCGGGCGAGCTCCAAGAGGCCGGCGGTGCCGCTGGCATCGTCATCCGCCCCCGGGTTGGGCCCGAAGTCGCCGAAGGCGTCGTAGTGGGCGCCGACGACCAGCAGGGGGCCGGTCTTGGGCCCAAGCTCGGCGATGACGTTGCGGTAGGTCCGCCCCCCGGCCTGAAAGACCTGGTCGTGAACGCGGGCGCGGGTCCGTCCGTAGACGCTCCGGATGTAGGCCGCCGCTCTTTCGAGATTCTCCGGATGGTCGCTGTCCCGCAACGAGATCCGGGTCAGGGCCTCGACGTGTTGCCGCAGGCGGCCGGGATCGGCCTTGAGCCCTGGTGCGGCCGGGAGCGCGCGGAAGGTGGGCTGGGTGACGGCCGCCACGGCGAGGCCGAGGAGGACCACCAGCGATGCGGCGGCGGCGGTGAGGACGCGGAGGAGGCTGTGGGAGAGGGATCTCATCTCGCTTCTCCTACGTATGGCGGCGGTTCTTCATCCAAGGGACGACAGGGACAGCAGAGACTCCAGGGACATAAGAAGGGTGCCGATACCGGCTCCTTGTCCCTGTTGTCTCTTTCGTCCCTGGGGTCCCTGTCCCGGTGTTCTGCGGCGGCGGCGAGCCGGCCTTCATGGGATACTCTCCCGCCGGAGTCGCTCTTGCCCTGGAAACACCTCATCGTCCGCACCCTCCTCTCCTGGTCTGCTCTCGCGATCTGCCTTGGGTGCGAGGCGCTCGTGGTTCACAAGGTCGGCTTCGCGGCGGTGGCGGGGATGACCCGGCAGGAGCGGCTGGACGAGCTCTTCTCGGACTTCGCCCGCGAGGCGCCCGGTCTGGCCGTGGGGGTGGCCCGCAACGGCGAGGTGCTCTTCCAGAAAGGATACGGCCTCGCCGATCTCGAGCGGAAGACCCCGATCGCCCCGGACACGGCTTTCCACATCGCCTCCTGCGGCAAGGAGATGACGGCGGTGGCCGTCCTGATGCTCGTCGAGGAGGGGAAGCTCGACCTCGACAAGTCCGCTGCGAAGTATCTCCCCGAGATGCGCGGCTGGGGCCGGAAGGTCACCCTCCGCGAGCTCCTCCACCACACGGCCGGCATTCCGGACACCTACGAGGCGCTTAAAGGACGAGGAGGCGTGCCCACCGGCACGGACGCCCTGCGTCTCCTGGCCCGCTGGCATCGGCTCGACTATTCGCCTGGCACTCAGTTCCTCTACAGCGATTCGGGGTACGACATTCTGGGGACGCTGATCCACCGGGTGTCCCGCCAGAGCTATCCGGCCTTCCTGGAGGAGCGGATCTTCCGGCCGGCGGGCATGAAGGACACCTTC
>JAICSG010000912.1 GCA_025937035.1 Thermoanaerobaculia bacterium
AAGACGGCGCTCTCCTCCTCCAGCCGCTTCCTCTGGCACGTCCTGCGCCTGCCGGTGGAGTTCTTCAGCCAGCGCTTCCACGGCGACATCAGCGCCCGGGTGGGGATCAACGACCGTGTGGCCCAGCTCCTGTCACGGGACCTCGCCACCAACACGCTCGGCGTGCTGATGATCGTCTTCTTCGCGGTATTGATGCTCCAGTACGACCCTCTGCTGACCCTGGTCGGCGTCGCCGTCGTCTCCCTGAACGTGGCCGCCCTGCGCTTCGTCTCGCGCAAGCGGGTGGACCGCAGCCGGCGGCTCCTCCAGGAGAAGGGGAAGCTCCTGGGCACGGCGATCGGCGGCCTGCAGATGATCGAGACGATCAAGGCCTCGGGCGGCGAGTCGGACCTCTACTCCCGCTGGTCGGGCTACCAGGCCAAGGTGGTCAACACCCGGCAGGAGCTGGAGCGCTATACCCAGATCCTGGACGCCGTGCCGCCCCTGCTCTCCGCCCTCAACAGCGCCATCGTGCTCGGCCTGGGCGGCCTGCGGGTGATGAACGGAGCGCTGAGCCTCGGCGGGCTGGTGGCCTTCCAGGCCCTGATGGCGAGCTTCGTGGCGCCGGTCGGCCGGCTGGTCAACCTGGGCGGCCGCCTGCAGGCGGTCGAGGGGGACATGGCCCGCCTGGACGACGTGCTCCGCTACCCGCTCGACGACCGCTCCCGGGACCAGGCGGGCGAGCCCCCTCCCGCCGACTTCCCCGTCAAGCTCGCCGGCCAGCTGGAGCTGCGGGGGATCTCCTTCGGCTACAGCCGGCTCGATCCGCCGCTGATCCAGGATTTCAACCTCACGCTGAGGCCGGGGGCCCGGGTCGCCCTGGTCGGCGGCTCCGGGAGCGGCAAGTCGACGATCGCGAAGCTGGTCACCGGGATGTACGAGCCCTGGGAGGGGGAGATCCTGTTCGACGGCCGCCGCCGGGAGGAGATCCCGGCCGGCGTGCTGTCCAACACGCTGGGCTTCGTCGACCAGAGCATCTTCCTCTTCGAGGGCTCGGTGCGCGAGAACCTCACGCTCTGGGACTCCACCGTGCCGCTGTCCGAGGTCGTCGCGGCGGCCAAGGACGCCTCTATCCACGACGACGTGGCCGCCCGGCCCGGGGGGTACGACAGCAGGGTCCACGAGACCGGCTCGAACTGGAGCGGCGGCCAGCGCCAGCGCCTGGAGATCGCCCGCTCCCTGGTCAACCGGCCGACCCTGCTGGTGCTCGACGAGGCCACCAGCGCCCTCGATCCCGTCACCGAGAGCGAGATCGACGAGAACCTGCGCCGGCGCGGCTGCACCTGCCTGATCGTCGCCCACCGGCTGAGCACGATTCGCGACGCGGACGAGATCATCGTGCTGGAGCGGGGCAAGGTGACCCAGCGCGGAACCCACGACGAGCTCAAGGCGGTCCCCGGCCTCTACGCCCAGCTCATCAGCATGGAGTGAAGATGACGCCTCTCGCGAGCGAAACGCCGGCCGGCGGCGACCTCCCCGAGGAGCTGCTGCGGGACGCCCCGGCGATCCGGGCGGGGGGCAACGCGCCGCTCGTCCTGGAGGCCGGAGGCGCCTGGCGGGTCGAGGCGGGCAAGGTCGAGGTCTTCGCCTGGGAGGGGAGGGGCGGCGGCATGCGCCTCCACCTGGCGACCATCCCGGCCGGCGGCATGCTCTTCGGCGCGGGGGAGGTGGGCGGGCTCACCCTGCTGGCGGTCGGCAGCCGGGACAGCCGCCTGCTCGACCTCGGGGGGGAGCGGCTGCGGAGCGGCACCCCTGAGCTCGCCCGCGCCCTGGCCCCGCTCCTGGACGGCTGGATCTCACACCTGCTCGGCGAGTCCCTGCGCGCCGCGCCGCCCAAGGCGTTCGTCGAGCTCCGGGAGGGGGAGGAGACGCGCCTGGAGCGGGAGGGCATGTCGGCTCGGCCGCGGGAGGGGGTCGCCTGGGTGCGGTGCGTCGAGGGGAGCTGCTGGCTGCTGGGAAGGCGGGAGCTGGCGTTGGCGCCCGGAGAGGTCCTGCCGGTCCCGGAGACGGGCTGGCTGACCGGGTCCGGGCAGAGCGTGCTCTCGGCGGCCACCACGCTGGATCTGCTGCGGGCCGGGGAGGACTGGGAGGCGGCGCTCGGCCGTTTCCACCAGATGTTCCTGACCTACGCCGCCCTCCACCTCGCGGAGGAGATCCGGGAGGATCGGGCCCGGCTGGAGCGCAAGGCCGGTCTCGACCGCGCCACCCTGGGCTCGGCCTACTCCCGCCTGGCCGCGGTCCTCACCCGCGTCCCGCCCCGGGAGACCGGGCTCGACGACATCTCCGACCCTCTGCTCGCCACCTGCCGCCTGGTCGGACAATCCCAGG
>JAICSG010000370.1 GCA_025937035.1 Thermoanaerobaculia bacterium
ACGTGGGCCACGTAGTTGTCGCGGGTCACCGCCAGGGCATGGCGATAGAGCGCGACGCTGTCCCGCCAATAGCCTACCTGCACCCAGGTCGCCGCGGCGAGGACGAGGAGGACGGCCGCGGTGGCGGGGATCAGGACGGCCCGGCGCTTCACAAGCTCTGAAATCCCCCAGACGACCGCCAGGAAGAGGCCGATCGAGGGGAGATAGAGGTAGCGGTCCGCCATGGCCTGCCGGCCCACCTGGACGAGACCGATCACCGGCACCAGGGTCCCCAGGAACCAGAGCCAGCCGATCAGCAGCCAGGGCTCCCGCCGCGCCCTCCAGGCGGCGAGCGCGGTGATCGCGATCAGCAGGAGGGCGGCGCCGAGGACCTTCCAGGCCGGGATCGCCAGCGGGATCGGATAGAAGACCGCCAGATGGGTGGGCCAGAAGAGCTTGCCGAGGTAGGCAGCGTAGGCGACCAGGGCGTTGGCGGCGCGGAGGCTCCAGGGGACGACGTCGAGCGGCGCCAGGCTCGTCTCCTGATAGCGGATCGTGATCACGCTCGACACCGCCGAGAGGGCCAGAAGGGGGAGCTTCTCGAGGATCAGGCGCCTCCAGCCCAGGGAGAGGCGATCCAGGGGCCAGACGTCCAGCAGCAGGAGGGCGAACGGCAGGGTGACCACCATGGGCTTCGCCATCAATCCCAGGATCATCAGGAGGGCCACGAGCCCATACCGGCCGGCCGACGGCTGGCGGGCGTAGCGGGCCCAGGCGCCCATGGCGAGGATCCAGAAGAGGGCGCTCAGCACGTCCTTGCGCTCGGCCACCCAGGCCACGGACTCCACGTGGGTGGGATGGACCGCGAAGAGGGCCGCCACCGCCGCGCTCCGGCCCGCGGCGCCGGTCATGCGGCGCAGCACCTCGAAGAGGAGCAGAACGTCGGCCGGGTGCAGCAGCAGGCTGGTGGCGTGATGGCCGGCGGGAGCGAGGCCATAAAGCTGGCAGTCCAGCGTGTGGGAGAGCATCGTCAGCGGGTGCCAGTTGCTGGCGACCTTGGCGGTCATCGCCCAGGCTACCCCTGAGAGGGTGATCCCCTTGAGGACCCACGGCTGGGCGGTGACGTAGTAGGGGTCGTCGAGGTTGACGAAGCCGTTGCGGAGGGCCGGCAGCCAGGCCGCGAGGGTGAGGAGGACGAGCGCCGCGCGGGCTCCTACCAGACCTCGCGTTGCGCGCCCTCCTCGGCGCTCCTGCGCAGCAGGAGGGCGCGCCGCTTCTCGACGGCCTCGATCCAGAGGGGGACGAAGGCCACGAGGTCGCGCAGCACGGTGTCGATCTCGGAGAGCTGGGCGGCGATGCGGCGGCCGAAGGCGGCGTGGCACCAGATGAGATCGCGCACTCCCTGCTCCTTCTCGGCCGGCGAGGCGCCCACCCCCGCCTTGATCCCCTCGACCGCCTCCAGGGCCGCCGCGTGGAGGTCGAGCAGCAGGCGGCAGCGGTGAGGGATCTCGAAGGCGTGGCGGTCGAGGATCTCCATCTCGTAGAAGCGGACGCCGCGCAGGGCCAGCACCTCCTTGAGCTTGGGGGTGAGCCCGCTGAGCAGCACGTCGAGGAAGCCTGCGGTGGGCTCCCAGACGGCGAGCGACGGCACGATCTCGTCCCGCCGCACCAGACTGGCCACGGCGGTGACGTGCTCCTCGCGGGCGGCGTCCAGGCTCGCCAGGTAGTCGCGCAGGCGGACCAGGGTGGCGTGGAGCCACTCGGCCTCCTCGATGTCGCGCGGGAAGCGCCGGGAGAGGAAGTAGTCGGCGTCGTGCAGGCTCCGGGGGTCGGCCGCCATCACCTCGCCGAAGGTGTCGTTCAGGAAGGAGTGGATCTGGCCGATGGAGACGCAGAGGAGCTTGCGGACCTCGATGAGCTGGCCCGGAGGCACCTCGTCCGGGAAGCGGTCGAGCCCGCGCAGCACGTGGGATTCGAGCAGGGTCAGGGCCATGCCGGCGCTCTGGCGGGCCTCCTCCAGCCGGGGGATGGGAGAGGGGGCCTCCAGCAGCGGCGCGAGTTGGGCACGGATCAGGTGGGCGACCTGGCGGACCTTGCTCCAGATGTCCAGCAGCCGCTCGGGCGAGCAATGCAGCAGGGCGTAGTTGCTCTCCAGCACCCCTTCGATCAGCCGGATGCATCCCAGGTACGAGCGGATGCGGGGGTTCTGGTAGTTGACCCGCTCCAGCGCCCAGTCGAGGGCCGTGACCCCGTCCGGAAGAGGGACCTGTTGATTGCCGACCAGGATGACGTGCCGGGGCTTGGGGCTCATGAGACGACTCCGCGCGGGAGGGTACCACCGAGCGGGGGAAAGGGGGAGGCCCGCCCGAATCTGGCACGTCCCTTGCTCAATGGGGGGTGACGCAGTTCTGACGGTCCATTCAGGGCCGGCATCCGAGCCGCAGGGCTCGAAGGAGAACAACTCATGAAATCGACCAAGCTTTTAGCGTTGTTCCTGGTCTCCCTGCTGCCCATGGCGGCCTGTAAGGGGCACGAGGCAGACAACACGGCCGATACCGCGGTCAGCACCCAGAACGCGGCCACCGCGCCGGCCGACCAGACCTCTCAATCGACGTCGGGCGCGGTCACCCAGACCACCGAGCACGAGATCGCGGGCACCAGCAACCCCAACGATCTCAACCCGGTGAAGGCGCAGACGATGATCGACGACGTGACGATCGGCCACAAGGTGGTCGACGGCACGATCCCTCAGGCCGACCAGGGGGACGACTTCGCTCCCGGCCAGCCCATCTACATCACGATGAAGGTGGCCGACGTGCCGGCGACCTCCAAGGTCAAGGTGGCCTGGTTCGGCCCGGGCGACGCGAAGATCTCCGACGAGGAGAAGTCGGTGCCGACGGGCGCCAAGTACCTCAGCTTCTCGCAGACCAAGACCAGCTCCTGGGCCAAGGGCGACTACAAGGCCGAGGTCTGGATCGGCGACGAGAAGGTCAACACCCAGCACTTCAACGTCACGGACAAGAGCAAGGCGGGCAAGTAAACCGTCTCCGCTTCGAAATAGCCTTTTCTTTCTCCCACGGTAACGGCGGCGCGGGGCGTGCCCGCGCCGCCGTTACCGTTTTTGATCGATGGGATGCGATGGAAACAATTTGTTTACAAAGCCTTTCGGGCACGAAAAAGGCGGGGATCGCTCCCCGCCTTTCCGCGTCCCCTTTGAAGGGTTTTCATTTCGGCGGTTTCACGTCCACCGTGGGAACCTTGACGTCCTTCTTCTCGGTCTGGACGGTCGGCACGGTGACCTCCCGCTTCTCGCTGCCCACCGACACCGTCGGGGTCTGCACGTCGTACTTCGGGAGCTGCCCGCCCTTCGCGCTCACCTCGACCTCAGGCATCTTGCCTTCCTGCGTCTTGGTCACCTTGCAGCCGGTCATCGGGACCGCCAGCAAGGCGGCGCCGAGCAACAACGGCGCTACCGATTTCCTGGAATTGAGAGCCATGGGAGCCTCCTTGTCTATACTCACCTTCTTGTCGGTTGGTTCGTACTGCTAAGCGGGAGATGAAGGTGCAAAGACCATTCCAAGTCTGGTCATTGAAATATTTTCTTGGCGCCGCCGCCCTGCTGCTCCTCGCGGGCTGCGTCCGGCTGCGCCCGGCCACCGTGCCGCTGCGCACGGTGAGCTATCCGGGGAGCGGCCATCCGCGGACACTCGTGGTGCTCCTCCCTGGCCGGCGGGACCGCCCGGAGGATTTCGGCCGGGAGCACTTTCCGGAGATCGCGGCCCGCGCGGGGGCGGACGTCGACATGATCGCGGTGGACGCCCACCTCGCCTACTACTACAACCGCACCATCGTCGAGCGGTTGCGGGAGGACGTCATCGCTCCGGCGCGCCAGCGCTACGACCGCATCTGGCTGATGGGGATCTCGATCGGCGGCACCGGCACGCTCCTCTATGCCCAGCAGCATCCCGAGGACCTGAACGGCCTCGTGGTCTTCGCGGCGTACCTGGGCGACGACCCGCTGATCCAGGAGATCTCGGCCGCCGGAGGCGTCCGGGGCTGGAAGCCGCCGGAGCCCCTGGCGCCGGACGACTTCCAGCGTCACGTCTGGGTCTGGCTGAAGGGCTATGCGAACGGAGCGGAGGGGAGGCTCCCGCTCTACCTGGGCTGGGGCCGGAGCGACGGCTTCGCCAAGGCGAACGGCCTGGCGGCCCAGGCGCTGCCTCCCGGGCGCGCCTTCACCGCCCCGGGCGGGCACGGGTGGCGGGCCTGGAGGAATCTGTGGGAGCAGTTTGTGCGGACGGGGGCGCTGTCCAAATGATCACGCCCGCGCCCGGCGGCGGGGGGCGGCGAGGGTGACGTAGGTCAGCTCGCGGTCCTCGCGGGCGGCGCGCAGGAGCATGCCGCCGCGCTTCATGTCGCCGGCCCCCGCGAAGTCGCGCGGGAAGAGCAGGCGGTCGCCGAAGGTGGGGAGGAGGAGGTCCACGTACTTGCCGGTGGCCACGCTCCCCAGGAGCACCACCCAGGCGTCCGGGGCCAGATCCCGGAGCTGCTCCACGTGCTTCTTCATCGGCGCGCAGTAGGCGCGGCTCTTGAGGTCGACCGGAGTGCGGCGGAGCTTCTTCATCTCCTCCGGCGTGATCCGCCAGCTCGGCGGCACCAGCCCGAAGCCGGGCGCGATCACCAGGATGCCGTCGTCCGGCGTGCCGAGGGAGAGCCCCGGAGGTGGGTCCGTGAAGTGGCGGGCGTAGGTGATCTTCCCCCGGAAGTAGAGCGAGCTCATGAAGGTGAACGCCTCCTCGATCGTCACCCCCTCGGGCCCCCGGTAGCGCTGGGCGGCCCCGAACCCGGCCCGCGGCGAGGTGAGCTGCTGGGCCCGCAGGCCGTCCGTGGTGGCCGGGGAGAGGAGGAAGATGCGGGGGCGAGGGTCGGAGACTTCCATGCGGAAAGAGAGAACTAAAGTGGGGAGGTTCCGCATTCCCGTTACGAGTCCTCACCCCTGCCCCTCTCCCGTCCCCTCCCGCCCTCCCTCACCGGGAGAGGGGAAAAGCAGCGCAGGAGACGGTCTTTCGTAGGGGCGGGGC